>JBLHLE010000125.1:0-10784 GCA_047620805.1 Pirellulaceae bacterium | reverse complement strand
CCCGCATCGCGTTTGGGTGCGGGTTCACCGCGTACCGCATCGCGTTTGGGTTCGCCTTCACCGCGTACCGCATCGCGTTTGGGTGCGGTTTCACCGCGTACCGCATCGCGTTTGGGTGCGGTTTCACCGCGTACCGCATCGCGTTTGGGTGCGGTTTCACCGCGTACCGCTTCGCGTTTGGGTTCGCCTTCACGACGTACCGCTTCGCGTTTGGGTGCGGTTTCACCGCGTACCGCATCGCGTTTGGGTTCGCCTTCACGACGTACCGCATCGCGTTTGGGTTCGCCTTCACGTGCGCCTTCACGACGCTCGCCATCGACGTGGCGTCGAATTTCGTTGGTGCGACGTTCAACTTCTTCGCGAGCTTTTTGGTTAACTCGCCCGACGTACTCGCGCGCTTGAGATTGCAATCTTTCAGTGTAAGCTTTCATTTGCTGTTCGCGCTCGCGATTCATGCGATGAACTTGCTCCATTTGCTCGTGAAGTCCTCGCAATTCAACTCGCATTTCGAGGATCACACCGATCAACGCTTCTTTGTCCGCAGAGCCGAGTCGACGGCGAAGGTCTTGGTTTTCGCGTTCTTGATCAGCGCGATTTCGTTCTTTGTGTTCGCGTTCACCGTCGCGCTCGACATCGCGTCGTTCACCTTCGCGTTCTCGTTCACCTTCGCGTTCTCGGTCGCCTTCTCGTTCTCGGTCGCCTTCTCGTTCTCGGTCACCTTCTCGTTCTCGGTCGCCTTCTCGTTCTCGGTCACCTTCTCGTTCTCGGTCACCTTCTCGTTCTCGGTCACCTTCTCGTTCTCGGTCGCCTTCTCGTTCTCGGTCGCCTTCGCGTTCTCGGTCGCCTTCTCGTTCTCGGTCGCCTTCGCGTTCTCGGTCACCTTCTCGTTCTCGGTCACCTTTGCTCTCGCGTTCACCTTCTCGTTCGTCGTCTAATTCAGCAACAGGGGATTCCCAGGCTTGAGCGACTTGGTTTGTGGCCCAGAGGCCGACTGGCAGAAGTAGTGCCAGGACACCCAATGCCCACCAGCTACCGCGCTGGTTACGGGGGCTTAGCCCCAATACATTTCGCACTCGATCTCGCAACGCCATTTTTCTTTCTCCACGAAATGCCGTCGCTAGTACTGCTGACGGCGCACCAAGATAAACTCGCGCGACCGATTCCAACGCTTCGGCATATCGCCAGCGCGGTTCGATTACTCGAGCAGCCATAAGGTCACAACACTTTTCGCGTTCCCAACGAATCGTTCCCGACACCCACCAAACCGCTGGGTGATAGAATAGCAATGTTTCCACTAATCGCTGAGCCAAGTTGACCCACAGATCCCATCTGCGGATGTGAGCAAACTCGTGGGCGATCACGGATTCTATAACGTCGACAGGCAATTCGCTGACCCAAGAAGCGGGCAGCAATATCATCGGCCGTAGGAAACCGATCGCCATCGCCTGACTAACTCGCCGGGAAACGCACACCCGGATATTTCCTCGAATATTCAATTGTCGCTGGAGTCTTTCCACCACGCTTAACAGGGCCGCTGGTAATGCAACCGTGTCCCCCCGCAGCCAAAACGTGGCGATCCATCCAACTGTTGTACGGAGTGAAAGCAGGGCAACGCCTGCTACCCAAACGCAAAGCAACCAGAATTGCCAAGTCGGCGCAGCCGTCCTCGCAAGCGCGGCGCTGGAACTCAATTCGTTAGCGAAAACAGCTGGTTGATGTTCCGGACTGATTTCAGAGTCCAGTAGATTCGCCGTCGCTGACCACGACTCGCTATTCAGTTGCACTGTCGCGACGGTGGGGACCGATACTTCGATCAACCCCATGGTGGCCAAAGGACAAATGACCATCGCGGCCATGGTTGTCACCGCCAACCCATAGCGGACTTCGGGGCTGTTCGCAAATCGCGTCCGCAGCAGCACGGCTAGGATGCCCGCCAAAGCCGCTCCTTGCCAAAGAAAATGTACTAACGTCCAAGCCAATCGCTCGCCCAGCGGCATTTGAAAGATATCCAACATACTCATTGTTGCTCACCTTCGCGATATTGTTGAATCGTCTGATGAATCTCGTCTAGCTCTTCGGCGGACGGAGTTGATTGATCTAAAACTTGCGCGACGAATGCACTGGCCGAACCCTCGAACGCGCGTCGCAACAAATCTTGAACCAGTTCGCCAAGCATTGCATCTTCCGGTAACTCGGCCTTGTAAAGAAATGCTCGTCCCTGTGGACTGCGCGACAGCAATTCTTTATCCGTCATGACGTTTAATAAACTCATGACCGACGTGTACGCACGCTTGCGAGTTCGATTCAAATCGTCCATCACTTCGCGAACCGTACACGGACCGCGACGCCAGAGGATCTTCAAGACTTCTAACTCGCCTGGAGTCGGCATTTCATTCTTAGGGCGAACCATTGTCAACCTTTGGAAATGACGAAAGACAATTCGCAACAGATAAACAATACCAAAAGTCAAAACTCAAATCGCAAGCCAATGTTCAGCTCGCAAGCGATGATTCGGGATCTGATATCTTACCACCCCCGCATTCTACGGATTAACCCGTAGTTGTCAACTGTAAAAACAGTAGTCAGCGATTTCCTGGTGATTCGAGGCTACTCCCTTGCTAGTTGAATGTGCTCTAAAATGACCATCTGTTAGGATCTTCCCTCCATGGATTCCACCCCTTATGGCTGCCTCGGATATCGTTGTCAAAGGCGCTCGCGAGCACAATCTGCGCGACGTCAGTCTCACTATTCCACGCAACAAACTCGTCTGCCTCACGGGAGTTAGCGGCTCGGGCAAGAGTTCTCTGGCATTCGATACGTTGTATGCGGAAGGACAACGCCGGTATGTCGAAAGTCTCTCCAGTTTTGCGCGTCAGTTTCTCGGGCAGATGCCCAAGCCGGAAGTTGATTACATTTCAGGCCTGAGTCCTTCCATTTCAATTTCCCAGAAAGCGACGGGAAAGAATCCTCGCTCCACCGTGGGAACGATTACAGAGATCTATGACTATCTCCGCGTGCTGTATGCTCGAGTGGGTCAAGGTTATTGCCATCAATGCGATCTGCCTATCACTGCGCAGACGCGCGAGCAGATTATCACGCGCATTATTCAGCTGGAGCCGGAGACGAAGTTCGCCGTTCTCGCTCCGCTTATCCGCGGTCAAAAGGGCGAGTATCGCGATCTGTTTACAGACTTGTTGAAGCAGGGCTACGTGCGAGCGCGCGTTGACGGGGAAGTCGTTTCGCTGGGCGATGAACTGCAGCTCGATCGTCAAATGCGGCACGACATCGAAGTCGTAATCGATCGCTTGGTTGTGAACAACGAAGTTCGACCGCGGCTGGCGGAAGCTGTTGAGTTGGCATTGAAGCTGGGCCAAGGCAATTTGATTGTCACGGTGGAATCGAGCTTGCCGGTATCAGCGGAGGCCGAGACATCAAGCGGGCGGAAGAAACGCGGCCGAGTCCACGCAAATGACATTCTATTTTCAGTGGACTACGCCTGCGGCAATTGCGGGATCAGCTTTGAACCACCCACTCCGCAGTTGTTTAGCTTCAACAGCCCTCAGGGTATGTGTTACGAGTGCGACGGTTTGGGCGAGTTGTACTCATTTGCTCCCGAACTGTTGATTCCCGAAGAATCGCTGAGTTTCAAGAACGGGGCGATTGAATTAGTTGGGAAATGGAAAGAAGTGGGACGTTGGCGTCGTCATATTTATCAAGGTATGGCGAACACGATGGAGCGGAAGCTCGGCTTGGCGGAAAATTTCTTATTGGAAACGCCGTGGACCGAACTGTCGCAATCACAACGTGACTTGTGGCTCTGGGGGACAGGGGGGCAGCACATTACTTTTCAGTGGCGGGGCGGTTCCTCGCCGATCAAATACGGCGGCAAGTTTGAGGGAGTCATTCCGGAGCTGCTGACCAAATATCGCAATAGTAAGAGCAAGCCGCAGATAAGCAAGCTGGAACAGTACATGGATACGATTCTGTGTCCTGACTGCGAAGGCGAACGACTTATTGGTCAGGCGCGAGCGGTGCGGCTCCGAACCAACCATAAGAACTTCACGGATCGTCCCGAGCTGACGTTGCCGCAGTTATGCAAGCTGCCTGTTTGCGATGCCGTGGACTTTTTTAGCGACGTAGAGCTGGACGCGACGCGTCAGATTATTGCCGAAGAGGCGCTGAAGGAGATTCGTGCCCGCTTCGGATTCTTGATGAACGTCGGGCTCGATTACCTTTCGCTCAATCGTACAGCTCCGACGCTGTCGGGTGGCGAGTCGCAGCGGATTCGATTGGCCGGTCAAATCGGCTCCGGACTCGTTGGCGTCCTGTACATCTTGGACGAGCCGTCGATTGGTCTTCACCCTCGCGATAACGATCGTTTACTGCAGACGCTCGCGTCGCTCCGCGATATAGGAAACACTGTGCTAGTCGTGGAGCACGATGAAGACACGATGATGGCGGCGGATCATATCATTGACTTTGGACCTGGCCCAGGCGTTCGCGGTGGACATGTCGTAGCTGAAGGACCAGTGCAAGTTGTCATCGACTCGAAGGACAGTATCACAGGGAAGTATCTTTCTGGAAAGTTGAAGATCGAAGTGCCGCCGACACGTCGCCCCATTGGCGACGAGCGATTAAGGATACTTGGCGCTCGACACAATAACTTAAGATCCATCGACGTCGAAATCCCCTTGGGGGCATTTGTTTGCGTCACGGGAGTTTCCGGATCGGGAAAGAGTTCGTTGGTGAACGATATCCTTGTTCAAGCGCTCCGCCGCGACTTGAATGGAGGCGAAGGGGAGCCGGGCGAATTCGACTCGATGGAAGGGATTGAATATTTAGATAAGTTGATCGCCATCGATCAATCGCCGATCGGCCGGACGCCACGTTCCAATCCGGGAACGTATATCAAAGTGTTCGACGAAATTCGCAACTTGTTCGCGCTGTTAGCTGATTCGAAGAAGCGTGGATACAAACCGGGCCGTTTCAGCTTCAACGTCAAAGGAGGCCGCTGCGAGGCCTGCGAAGGCAATGGATCGAATCGATTGGAAATGGACTTCCTGGCAGACGTTTGGGTGACGTGTCCGGTGTGCGAGTCGCACCGCTACAATCACGAGACATTGCAGGTGAAATTTAAAGATTACTCTATCGCCGACGTGCTGGAGATGGACGTTTGTGAGGCGTTGGAGTTGTTTGAGAATATTCCCAAGATCAAGACCAAGCTGCAAACGCTGCACGACGTTGGACTCGACTATCTCAAACTCGGGCAGCCCTCGCCTACTCTATCGGGTGGCGAAGCACAGCGAATCAAACTCGCTCGCGAACTCGTCAAACGCAGCACCGGGCAAACAATGTATCTGCTGGACGAACCGACCACTGGGTTGCACTTTGCAGACATTCAGATGTTGTTGAAAGTGTTGCACGGTTTTGTCGATGCGGGCAATACCGTATTGGTGGTCGAGCATAATCTCGACGTAATTAAAACTGCCGACTGGGTGATCGACCTGGGTCCCGAAGGTGGTGCCGGGGGCGGTCTGATCGTCGACGTGGGCCGCCCCGAAGACATCGTCAAGAACAAGAAGTCGCACACTGGCCAGGCACTGGTGGATATCTTCACGCCGCCTGCCCGCCGCAAGCGAAAGGGTCCCCCCAAGCTGGCGAAGGGAAAAGCTGCTCCCGCGATTCGGCAGCTCCGCGTGCAAGGCGCTCGCCAGCACAATCTCAAGGGCGTCGATGTCGAAATCGAACGCGATAAGATGACGGTCTTTTGTGGGCCCAGTGGTTCTGGGAAGAGCTCGCTCGCGATGGATACCATTTACGCCGAGGGGCAGCGACGATATGTCGAAAGTCTCAGCTCTTACGCGCGGCAATTCGTCAATCAAATGGAAAAGCCTCGGCTCGATCACATCGAGGGCTTGTCGCCGGCGATCGCGATTGAACAGAAAAACTTGGGCAACACTCCGCGATCGACCGTGGGCACAGTCACCGAGATCTACGACTACTTCCGTATTTTGCTGGCGCGGTTGGGAGAACCGCATTGTCCCGAGTGCGATATTTCGATTGGTACGCAAACAGCCGACCAAATTATCGACAAGATCATGACGGAGCCGGTGGGGTCGAGATTATACCTGATGGCTCCATTGGAAGTTGAAGTCGGACATAACTACGAAACTTTGTGGGAAGAGATTCGCGCCGCGGGTTTTGTGCGAGTTCGAGTTAACAAGGAAACGCATTCCATCGACGAACTGCCGATCATCGATAGACGCAGACGTCACGATGTCGAAGTGGTGGTCGATCGCTTGGTAATCAAGAAGGGAGGACGCTCGCGGATCGCAGACAGCGTGGAGAGCGCGCTGGCACTGGGTAAAGGAGTCGTTCGGATAGCGTACGTTCGCGAGGATGTTCCCGAGCAACGTTGGGAAGTTGTGGCGCATAGTCAGCACTTGGCGTGCGATAAATGCGGTCGCAGTTTTGTACGGCTGACTCCACATAATTTCTCGTTCAATAGTCAGCTGGGCTGGTGTTCGTCGTGCCAGGGCCTGGGGACTCAGACCGGTGCCAATCCAATTGCGCTGCTCGACGATCCAAAAAAATCGCTAATGCAAGGGGCCGTGAATTTATGGCCCGATGTCAATCAGAAAGTGTCGCAGTTGATGTTGCAGGCGATGCAGCGAGATCTGGGAGTGCCTGTTGATATTCCGTTCGATCAATTGAGCGCTCGTCATCGACGGATCGTGATGCACGGAGCGGACGAATCCTGGGTCGAAGTGAAACGGCCTCGGCAAGGCAAGGCCGGCTACCCGCTGTTCCGATTTCAGTTCAAAGGGCTGTACCCCGCTCTCGAGGAGGCTTCGCGTTTGTCTCCGACGTTGCGTTCGCGACTTGAGCACTTGGTGGATGAAGTTGAGTGTTCAAGTTGTGTTGGAAGTCGATTGCGGGATGACGCTTCCGCCGTTCGATTTCGGGGCCGGACGATTGAAGAATATTGCCGTTTGCCTTTGGGCGAATTGCAAAAGACGATTGCCGGCTGGAAGCTGGCGGCGACCGAGAAACGGATTGCAGGCGAGTTGCTGCGAGAAATAAAGAATCGAGTACAGTTTCTAAACGACGTCGGTCTGCACTATCTCACGATCGGTCGCGCAGCGAACTCTCTTTCCAATGGTGAAGCTCAGCGAATTCGACTGGCCAGCCAACTCGGGAGCGGGTTGTGCGGTGTGCTTTACGTTCTGGATGAGCCGACGATCGGTCTTCATCCTCGCGATAATCAGAGACTGCTCAAGGCACTACATCGCCTGCGCGATTTGGGTAACACGCTGCTTATCGTCGAGCACGATCGGGATGTGATTGAGGGGAGCGACCGAATTTGCGACTTTGGCCCGGCGGCGGGCAAGCACGGCGGTGAGATCGTTGCCGAAGGGACGCCCAAGAGCGTGAGTTTGCAAAAGACGTCTGTCACTGGCCCCTACCTGTCGGGCAAGAAGGCAATTCCAGTGCCAACCAATCGCCGAGTTGTATCGGTTGCTGGCGAATACTATATGGCCGACGCCACTCTACATTGGGACGTGAACGAACTATCCAAACGACCTGAGATAGTCGCGCAGAAGACGGTCAAGAAGAAAGCAGCAAAGAAGACATCGACGACGAAGGTAACGAAGAAAACATCGGCAAACAAAATTGCCAAGTCCGCGCCGTTGTTACCGCCAGTCCAATGGCTGACAATCAAAGGCGCCCGTCACCACAACCTTCGCGACGTCGACGCACAGATTCCCTTGGGGGCGCTCACCGCCGTAACCGGACCAAGCGGCAGCGGTAAAAGTTCATTAATCGATGACGTCTTGCACGCGGCTTTGGCCAAGCGACTTCATCGCGCGTCAGTTACTCCTGGGCAACACGATAGTATCGAAGGTGTCGAGGCGATCAATAAAGTCATTCGCGTCGATCAGCAGGCCTTGGGTAATTCACCGACCTCCAATCCAGCAACGTATACAGGGTTGTTCGAACACATTCGGACATTGTTCTCCCAATTGCCTGATGCGAAGGTCCGCGGCTACACAGCTCGCCGCTTCAGCTTTAACGTGGCAGGCGGTCGATGCGATAGTTGTGATGGAAATGGCCAGATTTGTATAGAAATGCACTTCTTGCCCGACGTTTGGGTGACGTGCGATACTTGCCATGGAAAGCGTTATAATCCCGAGACTCTAAACGTCAAATATCGCGGGCGTTCCATCAGCGACGTGCTCGATATGACCTGCGGCGAAGCGGTGGAGTTGTTCTGCAATATTCCAAAACTCCGCCGGATTCTGCAGACGCTTTGTGATGTTGGTTTGGACTATTTGACGCTTGGGCAATCGGCACCAACTCTTTCCGGCGGCGAAGCCCAACGCGTTAAATTGGCCGCCGAGCTGGCTCGTCCCGATACCGGCCGGACACTCTATCTGCTGGATGAGCCCACAACGGGATTGCACTTTGACGACCTCGCCAAGTTGCTAGACGTTCTGCAGCGATTGGTCGATCTGGGCAACACCGTCGTGTTGATTGAGCACAATTTGGATGTCATTAAAACCGCGGATTGGATCATCGACATGGGTCCCGAGGCCGGCATCGAAGGCGGCCAGGTGGTGGCCACGGGAACTCCTGAAGACGTTGTTGCAAAGCAGGTCGCTAGGAAGGGGCCACGCAAGGTTGATGCTATTCCAATGTCGCATACCGCAGTGGTCTTGCGGCCAGTTTTGAAAGCTGGGCCACACGAAGAATTGAAGCGCTTTGACCCATCGACTGCATCCGGTAAACAGGAAGACGACCTCGATATTAGCGAAGTCGGCAAAGATGCGAAAATGCCATGGCAAATTGATGGCCTCAAATGGCATAGCGTCGACCGCGTTGGCCGCAAGGGCGAACCCTGTAAGTGGGACGGAAAGATTCTCGCCGAAGTCGTCGATCGCATTCAAAACAACGGAGGCTTCTCTAGTACAGATTGGAACAATCGAACGATCGTCGAGGTCGCGGGTAAGAAGAAGAGTGACGGCTGGTTCCTCCACGCCATTACGGGGGAAACCTGGCTCTTGAAACTCAAGTTCCGAGTCTCGCGTGGCACGTTTCTAAAGCAAGATATCGAATCGCGGATCGAGCTCAAGACGCTTAATGAGATGGACGATTTACCGATCTACGGAAACGAGCCTCGAGTGCGCTGCAAAACGATTAAGGGCCCGTGGCAAGAGATTGAGATTCGGCCGCACTCGTGGCAAGAAATAGACACGCCCGAGTTCTGGAGTTTCCTCGACGAAGCCGTCGCCGGATTCATCAAAGTGACGGATCGAGTTGCAGCGAATCCCGATGACATAATGCCGTGGAAAAAACTCGGCCAGAAGTGGCATCTCTTGCGGAGAGGATTTCCGCCGGGGAAAAAGATACTTTGGGAACCCGATTTATTGAAAGATATTTGTGAGACTCTCGGCGAAGTGGCTCCCGATGGAGAGTTCATTTGGAACAATCAGCAGTTGATTCACTATTTCGTCCCCCAGCAACAAGATCCCTGGGCGACGCTTCATACCAAGCGTCCGGCGACACTCGACCTGACGTTAACGGGTCCCAAAGATCAATTCGCATTTGGGCAGATCGCGGACCTTGGACACGATAGCGAATTAGACGTTTCCAAAGAGAAATACGACCAACTAAAACTTAAGTTTCGCGACTTTGACGACTGGGCCAATGAAGGCGTCAGGCAGCTGGTCCAGGCACACCTGGAAGCCGTGAAAGGAGATATTTAACGATGGGCAAAGCAAAAGAAGGTCCCATTCTCGCACCGACGTTTCTATTCCGTTTTTCGGTACCATGTTTTAGGACTAAGGAGAAGTGGAACGAGACCGGAATAACACTAAAGGAAAAGCATACATTGGCATCGTTCGGGGAATTGGAAGGCCGACCGCTGTTCGCCGATCTAAGGATTGGGTGGAACGAAGCGGGCATCGTATTTAATGTCCGCGTGCAAGGAAAGAAACAGCCACCATGGTGTCGTGCGACTCGCTTGGACGACAGCGATGGACTAACAGTTTGGATCGATACTCGCGATACACACAATATTCATCGCGCAGGCAAGTTTTGTCACCAGTTTGTCTTCCTGCCGCAGGGCTCGGGACGCGATGTCGATGAACCTACTGCAAGACTAATCCAAATCAATCGCGCTAAAGAAAGCCCCAAGTCGATCGTTCAAAGCCTACTGCAGGTGCGGAGCGAAAAACGGATCGATGGATACGTGCTGGAAGCATTCATTCCTGCCGAAGCAATCACAGGATTCGATCCCAGCGAATATTCAAAGTTGGGATTCAATTACGCCGTGAAGGATCGCGAATTGAATTGGCAAACATTCACTATCGGACCCGAGTTCCCGATTGAAGAGGATCCGAGTTTGTGGGGAACATTGGAGTTAGTGGACTGAAGGAGCGATATATCGGTTCTTACTCTTCTAGGACAATTCTTCCAGTGCGGAGAAGGGATGCGAAGTCCATGCTCCAGGCGACAGCGATGTGTAGCGCTGCGCCGAGCCAGACGGTTCTCGTTTTCAAGCTCATGAATCCGAGTACGATACCAGCGACTATCGCTGCGAATGTTTCGGGGAGAGGTTTGCCGAAGTGGATCATGCAGTAAGGGATTGTCATGGCAAGGATTGCATAGACGCCGAAGTGGCGTCGTGTGCCATGGAGCATGAAGCCTCGAAAGAAGAATTCAAGTCCGATAAATTGGAACGCGTACATTGCTTCCCAGATGAAAAACCTGGGCCACAACGG
>JBLHLE010000124.1:0-10788 GCA_047620805.1 Pirellulaceae bacterium | reverse complement strand
GTGATGGCGGAGGCGGCGTCCAACTTGTTCCGTTAACTCCATGAGACGACAGCGCAACGCTTCTTTGTCAGTGACGTCCGTCGCAAACGTAGTCTCGTGTGAAATGGACTTCGCATTTCGATCGGGCACCACCGCGCGATTGTCGATTCCGCGGGCGAGTTTCCAAAGATGTTCGCCACTTTGAGCGCCGAAGCGCGCGTCAAGTATTTCTCGAGTGAGCAGTCTTAACTGTCCGATCGTCTTGATACCAATTTGCTCGAACGATTTCCCCCTGACTTTGCCGACGCCCCAAATTCGACCGACGGGTAAGTCGTCGAGGAAGTTTTGAATGCCATTGGGATCCACTATGACGAAGCCGTTTGGTTTCTCAAGATCGCTCGCCAGCTTGGCCAAAAACTTGTTCGTAGCGACGCCTACGGACGCCGCCAGATTGACTTCCTGACGAATCTCTTTCTGGATCCGCTGCCCGATGACTTCTGGACTTCCGAACAACTTGAGGCTGCCGGAAACATCGAGGAATGCTTCGTCCAACGACAGCGGTTCGACAAGCGGTGTGAAGCGATGAAAGACTTCTTGGATTTGCCGCGAAATCGCGGCGTAGTGATTCATCCGAACGGGCAGGACGATAGCGTGTGGACAAAGTCGCAACGCCGTCGACGTGGGCATGGCACTATGGACGCCATACTTGCGAATTACATAGTTCGCCGCCGCCACCACGCCACGGCCTGCGGGAGTGCCCCCGACAATGACTGGTTTTCCCACCAGTTGCGGTTGGTCTCGCTCCTCGATCGAAGCGTAGAACGCGTCCATGTCGACGTGAATTATCACCAGATTTCGTTTCTACGTCAGATGCAAAAATTACCAAGGGCGTCAGTTTCTCGTACTACCGCGTTAAATGCAAACCGATTCAGATTTCAGGCTGCGGAGCTGCATGCGAGCATAGTTGCCTCTGGCACTATTCCCCCCCCACAACATCACGTCAGCTTATTCTACCCTCTGACGCGTGCGGTCAATGCAAAGGAGAAAAAATGCGAAGGAGAAATAAATCTGCCACAGAAAACAAAATCTGCCAGTCTAATTTCTCCGGTCTTCGACTGGCGATGGAGCTTCTACGGGTGTTGGTCCATCGGAATGGTCGACAGACGTGCCCGGGCCGTGAGAATGCGTCAACTCAATTCCAACGGAAAGGGCGATTCCAAGCAGCAGTGCCGCGGAAAGTTTCAACCGGTCATGTGAATGAAACGCGACTTCCGGTAACAGATCGCTAAGTGCAATGCATAAGAAGAAGCCTGCGGAAAACGCCAACGCCGCGCCGATCACATAATGATGCGGCAGATCGAGATGAGCCGCTCCGTAAAAGAACATCATCGCACCCATCGGACAACAAGCAGCGAATCCCAAGTTGACGATCATGGCTGTGCTCTTCGGCCAACCGTTGGCTCCCATCAATGATGTGATCGAAAGAGCGTCGAGCGGCTTGTGCAACAGCACTGCCAAGAATGTCGAAAATCCAAGCAGTGTAAGTCCAGGGACTCCGGCCGCTTGAGCCGCGTCGCCTTGCACGCTCGCAGAAAGTGCCACGCCATCCAGCAACGTGTGAACGACCAGCCCAAAGAACAGTCCAACCCAAGCATACCTCCGCGAGTGATCCGGGTGCTGACCTGGGCAAGGCTCTGGGCCATGTTTATGTGCGGTGTCGTGTTTATGGCTGGCATCTTTATGCCCGGCATCTTTATGTCCGGCATCTTTATGTCCGGCATCATGGTCATGGTCGCGATCGCGAGAATGATCAGCGTGGTCGTGATTGTCTTCTTCTTTTACCTCGTGGGCGTGGTGGTGCACGTGGAACAGCCGCAGAATAAAGAACATTACAAGCAGACCGGTTAGTGCCAGTCCGCAAACCCAGTTCATTGTCGGTAAGTGGACGGCTGCACGGGGGAGCAAGTGCAGCATTGCGACACCGAGCATGATTCCCGAAACCAGGCTCATGATGATTTGCATGCGAGTGTGGGTCAGGCGCAAGAGTGTTGGGAGCCATCCGCCTAGCAATGACGCTGCCGCGATCAGCACGCAGTAGAAGATCAGGATCGTGAAAGCCATGGGGATACCGAGAATTGGTGGAGGGATTGCGTCGCCAATTTAGTAATTGTACGTACTTGCAATAGAGTTGCAAGTAGAGTGATTTCCGTAAATGCTCGGTTTTAAAGGGTGTTTCGTTTGCAAGTGAGTTGCAGGTGCGATACGATGATTTGCGATACGATGATTTTGGTAGGGGAGTTCGGTCGGTCCGCGCGGACGCACCGCGGAATAGCTATTAACAACGACAAATTGCGGCGAGTTGATGAGTTCAAAACGGGATACTCAGCTGAGTGTAGAAGCAGCAAAGGTATTGTTGCGCGGTGTTCGGTTGCGTTGTACGGCAGCTCGAATTGCTATCGTGCAGAGATTGGCGGACGCATCTACTCCGGCCAGCCCCGCGGAGTTGGCTGGTGCGTTGAGCGCCTTTGGTTTTGATAAGTCGACGATCTATAGATCACTGACGGAGCTTCACGAGGCAGGGTTGGTGGTCCGTTTAGATCTGGGCGACTCAATTCGACGCTACGAATTGCTGGCGGTAGACAACACTGGATCTTCCGAACACGCCCACTTCATGTGTGTCAATTGCGGTCAAGTTCAATGTCTATCGCATTATCGATTCGAACTAACCGGCGACGACGCCAGTGATCCCTTCCCCGGATCTATCTCAGAAGTGTTCCTCAAAGGCCACTGCGAATCCTGCCGGTAGCCATGGCTGAGCGGGACCGCCCGATCTAATCGGTCATGTAACTTTTAGATTGAATGGTGACTCATTTGGTGTGTCCCGATCGCAGGTGTGTCCCCCCCCGGCCAGCACCGTGACAAGGAATCGAAGTAAAACCCGATTACCTTGTTCGACGACTCTTCCGCCACGACTCTTCCGCCACGACTCTTCCGCCACGACTCTTCCGCCACGACCGCGCCACGTTGTCATCGAGTTATTGTTTGCGGGTCGCGAAGTCATGACTTGAGAGTGCCTTGTGGTCTTCGAGCCCCTTGACTTCGAGGCGCAAATTCTCGCGTTCGAAATCTCGTTCTAAGTCGTGCATCTTTTCCAACACGCTGTGGTCGACCAACTTGCATTGCGAAAAGTCGACGACGACATTGCGGCGATCTACCAGGCCAACTTGGATAATCTTGCTGCGGAACAAGATCCAATTACTGAACACGGCCGAGTAGCGCGCACGAATCACCGCCGTGTCGTCGCCTTTGAGCTCGATGTCGAGGTACGGTTTGAACAACGACCAAACTGGCACACCGTTGATGACATGTATCACGAGCTTGACTCCGATACCGATCAGAATTCCCAAAAGTAAGTCCGTCGCCAACACTCCGACCAAGGTGGCGACGAAGATCAAAAGTTGTTCCTTGCCGATTTGGTAGACGTGCAGAAATTCCTTGGGATGCGTCAGCCGAAAGCCGGTGTAGATCAACATGGCTGCCAATGCGGCGATGGGGATGCGATGCAAGACTGTCGGAATCAATGCCACGCACAGCAGCAGGAATACACCGTGCCACATGTTGGCGAATCGCGTCCGTGCGCCGTTGTCGATGTTCGCTTTGCTACGGACGATTTCGGAAATCATCGGCAGACCGCCAACCATCGAACACACCAGATTGCCCGCTCCCACCGCCACCATGTCGCGGTCCATATTCGTTTTGCGTTTCCAAGGATCGATAACGTCCACCGCCTTGGCTGACAACAGCGACTCCAAGCTACCGATTACGAAGAACAAGAACACATAGGTCAGCGCATGCACGAGATGATCGCCCGCGAATGCGGAGAAGTCGGGTGTCGCGAAATAATCGAACATGCCAAACACGCGGTCGGGCATGTTGACCAGGTAAGTCTCGCCGACTTCGTAAGTGTGGCCGTGGAACGAATAAGTGTGCTTGTGTAGCAAGTCGAAATACATACCCATTGGTACGGTAGCCACCAGTACGACCAACGCGGCAGGCACGGCTTTCAACGCATTGTGTAGCTTCTGCACCCAAGGCCAGGCAAACATGAGTGCTATTCCGACTCCGCCGATCAACGCGATTTCAGGATTCATGTGGGCGAAGAATTCTGGGATCTTCGAGATAAGTTCCAGTGGTTCGCCTGCGAGCAGCTCTTTGTCGGTGACACCAAAGGCGGCGGGGATTTGCTTGACCATGATAATGATGCCAATGGCGGCCAACATGCCATGCACCGCCGACAGTGGAAAGAACTCGCCCAGAACGCCTCCGCGAAACAGCCCGAAAAATATTTGCAGCACCGCGGCGCAGACGCCCACGGCCAACGCCATGCGATAAGCCGTCATTGCTGCCTCGAATTCGTCCGGCGACAACTCGGTCGCGAAACCCTCGCTACCAAAACCTTTGACGCAACCGTATGCAATTACAATCAGTCCAGCAGCCGGTCCTTTGATCGTCAGCTCCGAGTCGCTGATGAAGGTGGCCAGAATCGACCCAATGATGGCCGTGAAGATGCCAGCGATCGCCGGATAGCCGCAGGCCAAAGCGATCCCCAAACACAACGGCAACGCGATGAGAAAGACGAGAAATCCAGAGACGATGTCGTATTTGAGATATTTGACGAACCCGGTGGCGTTTCCGATGGGAGTTTCGGTTGCAGGCTCATTTTCGTTTTGTGACATTGATGTCAGTCCTATGTTCGACTTCGGATAAGACAGTTTCCTACAGCGATTCGTGATGCGCGACCTTCGGCGGCGGCCGCGGCTCGGGCGTTGTGATGACATTGCAATCAGGCAGTGCCGACTTGAAATCTTCGACCGCCTTTTTCGTGCAGCGAGTGTTTCTCAAATCCAGCCTGAGCAGGCCTTTGAGTCTCTTGAGATGGGCCAAGCCGTCGTCGGTGATCACAGTGTTGGCGAGATTAAGATACGAAATTTGCTTCGCATCCTTCAGCATTTGAAGCGTCTCGTCCGTGGCGTTACTAGCCGACAAATCCACGTATGACAGATCGCCGTTGGTTTTGATGACAATGTCTCTTCCGCCAAGCTGCCGAAGTTGTGCCGCCAGTAGTACAGAATCGACTGGGAGTTTTGTCTTATTTGAGTTTTGTGGTTCGACAGCGCTCTGTGGTTCGACAGCGCTCTGTGGTTCGACAGCGCTCTGTGGTTCGACAGCGCTCTGTGGTTCGTTAGCGCTCTGTGGTTCGTTAGCGTGATCGGGGTCGACTGGCACTTCGGCATGGTATTCCCGCCGAGCCATGATCTCTGTCGCGGCGTGATAGCGCGATGAGACTCCCGGTTGCGGATACAGTCCACCGCCGATGATCAAGGCGCTGAGCGTCAATACTGCCATCTTTTCTGGCAGGCGCGCGTTCAACGGGATCGATGCTGTATGCTCCCTACCCGTGAACAGACGAAAGAAAGCGTGCAGTACGGCGATGCTGTTCAGCGCCGCTGCCAATACCACCAACATGCCGACGTAAAATGGGTAGACCTCGACAGTGCCTTCCACGAGCAATTCCGCGCCGATAAATCCAACGGTTCCGGGAAATCCAATGCTCGCCAAGCCGGTCAGCAAAAAGAACGTGGCGAGGCTCGGCATGTGTTCGTACAAGCCGTGATAGTCGGCAAGCGACAAACGTCCGGTGCGAGCTTCGAGTGCCCGCAACGTCAAGCCGAATCCTCCCAGGGACAAACCAACCGAAATCCAAACGCACAATCCTCCTGTCAACCCAATCGGTGTAACGACTTCCAAGCCTATTAGGACGAGCGACGAATGGCTGAGAAACAGGTAGACGAAAAACCGCCGCGCTTCGCGTTGGACGAGAGCCATTCCCGCGGCATAAACGGCCGTGAACAACGACAACAGCGCGATCGTTTGCAATGCCCAATCCGGCGCGATCGGCAGCACAAGTCGGACAGCCGCATAAGCTCCCGCCATCGGCGTAACAAATAGCAACGCGGTGCCGAGCGTGGCGTTCTCGAACAGATCGGTCATCCAGCAATGTACGGGCGCGCAGCCGCTACGAACAAGCACGGCTGCAATCAGCATGCCAATGGCCCAGATCGAATGCGTCGATTTATGGCCTTCAGCATCGATCAACGCCCATCCGCCGGCGAGCAAGCCGATGAACAAGAGCATGTGGAAGAGAAACACGCGAGTGGATCGGCCGCGGGCACGTAGTTCAAAAAATGGCGGAATCGTCTGGGCCGCGAGCAAGACGATGACTCCCCATGGAGATCGGCAACTAAGCATCGCCAGCACCAGCGTTTCCGACACGAGCGTCCAAGCAAACGGAAATCGCCGCACTTTGGTTCGCAGCGTGGCCAGACTGGTCAGGAAAAACAACAAAGCGGCCAATGGCAAGAGCGGGGCACTCAATTCATCAATAACAACCGCGTCATTGCCGAGCAGCGGCGAAACGATGTCCCAATGATCGTGCGCCTCGAACGTCCCCAACGTGCTGAAATCCTCCCACGCGCCAACCGCGAAGATAAGCGTGAGGCCCGTCATGATCAGAGCTCGCCGCCGAATACTTTCGGGATCGCGGAGGCAGCAGACGAGAATCGCACCAACGAGCGGTGTTAAGATCGTCAACTCCAACCAAGGTAAGTGTAATTCAAGCATGTTTAAAGCCTTAACTCCTCAACGACCTCTTCGTGAACGGGCACTTCGTCTGACGCGCGCGACGCACCGCCTGACAAAAAGTCAGTCCAGCGCCGTTCCAGCAAATCGCAGAATAGAAAAATCTGGCGAAAGGGATACACGATGAAGCGGTCGAGGAATCCGTCCAAGTAGCCGCGTTCGATCGCAAAGCGATAGCACCAGACGCGCAACCAAGCGGGCGTTACGCGCTGCCAGAATCCGGCCCTGTGTTGCATGTGTTCGCCAATCGCGTTTTCCAATGTATGGTAGTCGTGCAATAACGTCGGCGCTCGCAGCAATTGCAACGTCCGCAAACAGGCGTGCCCGATGATGTGAATCAGCGCGATGTAACGCAGGCCAAAGCCGATTTCCACAACGATGATGCCGACCTGTGTCAATGAAGCATAGGCCAACGCACTCTTGATGTCGGTTTGCACGCGGGCCGTGATTGAGGCGAACAAAGCCGTCAGCAATCCAATTGTGACAACGGCGACCGACAGCCAAATCGAAAGCTCCAAAATAGGGCTAACCCGCAACAATAAGAAGGCACCCAGGTGGACCGACAGCGCACCATAGAAAATTGCACTCGACGGAGTCGGCCCTTCCATCGCTCGCGGCAACCAACCTGAAAATGGCACCAGCGCCGACTTGCCAGCCGCCGCCACCAACAGCAATAAGCCAACAAACAGCGCTTGATTAGCCGTTAATGTAGCCTGTCCTGCTGGCCACGAACCGCTGCCAATCAAGTGGGCAAAATCGCCTTCGCCGGTCAAGTGATGCAACGCGACCGCCGCGATCAAGAAAGCAGCGTCGGCGATTCGATAGACAGCCCAAACCCGCAAGCCATTTTTCACCGGCGCGATCCGCTCGTGGAAAAACGCCACCAATAATGCGGAGGACAGCCCGACCAATTCCCAGCCAAAGAAAAGCACTTCGATCGTTCCGGCCAAGGACGTAACGACCATTCCCAGTGTGAAGAATGAATAGCAAATGAAAAAGCGGCGATAGCCTGGCTCGCGATGCAAGTAGCGGCTTGTGAACGCTCCGACAACTCCACAGAGAAGCAACGACAAGATGACGAACGGGACACTCAGCCTGTCGAACACAAATTTCAGATGGAAGTGAAAATCGTGATGCGGCTCGGGCAGATCGATCATAACCCAGTTGCCAAGCTCGATCGGCACATGGCGATTGCCAGTCGCCAGCATGATGAACAGAATCGCGAACGCCGCCAGCAGTCCGACCACGGTTGTCGTATACGTCAAACTCTCAATCGCCGACTCGCGCAGCGGTCTGCCGACGAGAGACGTAAGGCCTAGGACCGCGACGAGTACTGCGGGACAGGCGACGACAATAATGCCGAGAATGTGAAGAGTCGTTTCTACGTTCATATTTTTGGTACCGAAGTCGCTAAGAGTTCGTTAGTTTTCGAGTTAGTCGTCGGAAGGCTTGGCGACTTCCACTGAAGAGGGTGTCGATTGAATTCGTGCGAATCCCAAGTGGTCGCGCCAACCGCGATACCACTCGATCGATGAAGACGCGTCAGGTAACTCATCGGTCGACGGTCGATAAAGTGCAAACTGGCCGTCGCGAAACAGATGTATCTCGGACGTTTGTGGATCGAACGTGGCTAACTGAACCCAACCTCCGCGAATTAAATTGTCGAGTCCTGGGTTCCGTTGCATGATTTGTAACATCGCATTGGGCGTTGATTCGACGACGAACAATACCCGCACTGGTTCGTGAATTTCGACCATCTGCCAAGGTAAGCCGGGTCGCAGGTCACTCGCCGCACCGTTCATGACGCCGACCAACGAGGTAATATTGTGCGGCAGCTTCGTGCCGCAGCCGTACCCGACCGGATCGACGTAAGAAAAGTAGTATTCAAGGTTGATGCCCGCACAAACGGGGATTACGGGCTGCAGGATACGAGTCAGAATAGTCCGCTCTTCGTCGTCTTGCTCCGGTTCATAGGATTGCAAAAACGCTCGGCGATCGAGGAACAATCCGCGCGACCATTCGCGGCGACCGACGAAACAAAGCGCATTGGTGGCGTGTCCATATTCTGGCCGAACTTGCGATAAGTCTTCAGACCGTCCTTCAACATGACGCAGCGCTGCATCTGTCGAGAGCCGCAATTCGACGGATTCGAATCGACGGCAACGCTCGTGTGCACTCCGTTTGCGTGCCTCATCGATCGCGGCGCTTGCTCGGTCAAAGTCGGCTTCGTGCGTCGACGGCAAGCGGTCCAGGTCGTAATACGTCACACTGTCGTCGCACGTGTTGTGATAGGCTCCGAGGAACACTGTCTCGTTGGGAATGGGCAGTCCATTTTTATCGAGCAGCTGGCGAATGCGTGGATCATTGGCCATCTGTGCAAAGGCTCGTGCGTTAGGTCCGCCGCGTCCGCCGCTACAGGCTCCGCAGTCGTGTGCCGCTTCGTGCGGATTGTTCATGCTCGATGAACCATGACCGCAAATCACAATCAACCGAGAGAAACATTTCGTGAGTCCCATGTCGCGGAGAAGTCGTTCGACGATCGTAGCCATCTCGTTGACGTTGTATCCGACATGCCCGGGCTCCGACCCCGGTTCGGCTTCCGTGCGTTCGAGTTGCAGGTGGGTGACCGCCGGTGTTCGCACAAAGCCACCGAACAATCGACGCATGCGAGCCGTCGCGCGAGGGAACAGAATTCGTGTGACGAGCGGGATCGACGCCAACGAACCGAGCACTGCCGCTAGCCAACCGCCCGCAAAGGTTCGGCTGCCAATGTGAACGCGACGTGTCACTGTACCGATGGCCCGGCGACGACTGCGACGTTGGTTTTCAGTTTTCTTGAAGTTGTAGATCACGTCCTCGCCGACATAGTGCTGTGGCTTGATCATCACTGGACACAACGGTGTGTAATGCGCGTCCGCCGCCCCTCGGTAGTACATCGCAACGGCAAAGAATCCCGCTGCGCCAAGCGTCTCGCACTGTGGTTCGACTTCTTCCAAATGACGCCGAAACGACTCCTCGCGCTCATCGATGCAACAAACGACTTGAAATGCGGGGGCAGAATCACTATTGGCCGGCGACGAAGTTTCTTGATTGGACGCGATTCCCTCGTTGTCGCGTCGGGCTTGTGAGTGAACCGCAATCGCGTCGAGTGTTTGAATTCGATAACGACGCTCAAATGCCAAATGGTAGATGCGTCGCCGCTGCAGACTTGAAAACGCTTCGACTTCGCTGAGTAACAATTTCCATTCTGCGTCTGTCAAACGATGCAAGTGCTGTGGATTCCAGCCGATGAGTTGTGCGAGTTGAAAAACGAGAAACGTCCGTTGTTCAACACTCGTCCGCTCCTGTGGAGGCATCTTGTCAAGCAAGTGTGGTCGCAGCTCACAAAGCGGCCCGGAAAACGCCGTCGATTCGCGAGCGACATACTGCAAAGCGACCCGATCCAAAATCAATCGAACCGCTAAGAATTCGTTCAAGCTCCCCTTTTGCAGCGGATGAGCCACTCGGTCGCCGCGCGACTCGAGTTGCCAGATCATGCCACCGAAACCACGTAGAGCCAACAATGTCTTGGTAATAAATTCTTCGCGTTCCTTTTCACTGATGCCGAGAAGAGCGAGCGATTCAGCGATCGAATCCAACGGCCCAATCTCTTCGTCGACAAGTCGCCGCAGTTCTTGCCTCAAGTTTCGCGCCCACCGATCAACCATTCCGAACGGCTGGCCGTACAACCACAGAAACGTACGGTAAAACCCGTCGAATTGATTCGGTAACGACCAGTTCGCAAATCCCTGATCCAGAAAGGCGGCACAATAACGAATCAGCAAATCGTGAACGAACTCGTCGCTATCTTGGCCTGTCGTTTCCATCAACAAGTCGCGATGCCGCATTGATCGGCGCGGTGTTGGCGACTCGACATCGGCTCGCACAACACCATCCTTGCAAAGCAGCCACAGCAAATGGAGCGTGAACATCTCCCAGTTTGCGTCGTCCCATTGTTCAATGTTTTGTTTGTCGAAGATCGCAAAAACGTTATCTAACGTGAGGCCGAGTCGATCGTCGTGGCCCACAGCGGCATGGCCGTTGCGAAGATCTCTCATGACCCACTGCCGC
>JBLHLE010000123.1:0-10838 GCA_047620805.1 Pirellulaceae bacterium | reverse complement strand
CGAATAAATTGCTAAACAACAGGTTGCCGAACTCAGTCGCTTGTCGTGCGTCAGCCGATACTTCAATGTTAATTCTTGCTGGTAATTAATGCGAGGTTCTTGCAAAGGTAAATCAAGTCATGCCTAAACTCACTCGTCGATTATGGCTAGGACTGGCGACAAGTGCGGTCACATCTACTTATGTAAATCAGCTATCGGCCAATGAAAAAAACTCTTCAGAGGCGGTCTACGAGATCGCCAGTCGTCGCGAACTTTTTGTCGACGAGACGATAGTTGGACACTTAGCCAGAGCCGAGTTGAGGCTTCATCCTCCGCAACCGCGGGAGAAAGTTCTCACGTTTGATCGCCCATGGGAAGGGCTTTATTGCGGCTACGAGACTGTGATTCAAGACGGCGATTTGCTGCGAATGTACTATCGCGGTCTCCCTGAATCGCGTCACACTTTAGATACAGAGGTGACGTGTGTAGCCGAGAGTAAGGATGGCGTTCACTGGACGCGTCCGGATGTTGGCGCGTACGAAGTTCAAGGAACCAAAAAGAACAACGTCGTTTTGGCGCGTAATCGCGGCTGTCACAATTTCGCGCCGTTTATTGACGCCAATCCGAATGTTCCAGCTGCACAGCGTTACAAAGCTCTCGGCGGGACGGGACGGCCGGGATTGCTGGCGTTCGTTTCGGCGGATGGTCTGCATTGGAAACAGATCCAGCAAGAACCCGTGATTACCGACGGCGCTTTCGATTCGCAAAACAATGCCTTCTGGTCTGCGAGCGAGCAGCAATACGTTTGTTACTTTCGCGTATTTCGAGAGAATAAACGCTGGATTGCGAGGACGACATCGAAGGACTTCATTCACTGGACGGCACCCGTGGATTTGGAATTGGGGCAGAATCCACGTCAGCATCTGTACACCAATCAGTTCGACGCATATTTCCGCGCGCCGCACATCTACCTCGGCATGCCGACTCGATATTTTCCGGGACGCCGCGTCGTCACGGATGCGGAGGCGGCGGAGATCAAGACTCCCAAAGATTGGAACTACGTGAATGACTGTACCGATATTGTTTTGACATCTGCTCGAGGCGGGGCAAGTTTTCATCGCACTCACATGGAAGCTTTTGTGCGGCCTGGCCTGGACCTCCGCAACTGGACGTCGCGTGCAAACTATGCCGTTCGCGGAGTCGTGCAAACTGGTCCGCACGAGTTGTCGTTCTTCGTTAAGCACAATTCCGGTTATTCGTCGATCCATGTGCAGAGATACACTTTGCGACTCGATGGTTTTGCCTCGTTACACGCGGGATTTCGCGGCGGGACAATGACGACCAAGTTGCTCGCGTTTACCGGTAGACACCTCGTTCTTAACTACGCCACGTCTGCTGCGGGTGGTTTGCGCGTCGAGTTGCGAGACGCGGACAACAAACCGTTGCCCGGCTATTCTCTGGCCGATTGCCGGGAAATTATTGGTGATCGTATCGATCGCCCCGTGACTTGGAAGGGAGGCGGCGACGTTTCGACGCTCGCTGGAAAACCCGTCCGCGTCCATTTTGAATTGCGCGACGCCGATTTGTACTCGATCAAATTCGACTAAATCGAGTTTCTTACCCATCCTTCCGGCACAGCGTTTTTTTGCTATTCTGTTTGTAGTTTGTTGCGCTGGAGTAGCGCTTCTGTTGCGGAAGTACGAATTCATCGCTGCAGCGTACTCTTCCTCATCGATGACAGTTCTCCCCGAATTGCGAATTCCACGCTGATATAAATCGATCAAACCAAAACGGTAGGCAATCACTCATGAAATATGATGTATATGGTGTCGGCAATGCGTTGGTTGACGTGCAGGCTCAAGTCAGCGACGAAGTTGTGTCGAGCACGAATTTCGATAAAGGAATCATGACGCTTGTTGATGACGAGCAGCAGCAGGCGGTTCTACAGTCGTTGGACGGCTTGCCTCTGAATCGTTGCGCTGGTGGATCGGCGGCCAACACGATCGTGGGCATTGCCGACTTCGGTGGCAAAGCCGCGTTTTGTGGGAAATTCGCGAGCGATGACATGGGCGACTTTTTCCGAGCTGACATGCAGAAACTCGGAGTCGCGATCGAAGTCCCGGCAGCTACAACGGGACAGACGGGAACTTGTGCAGTCTTAATTACTCCCGATGCTCAGCGAACGATGCTCACCAATCTCGGCGTTTCGGCGACACTAACTCCCGACGATATCGACGAAGACGAATTGCGGCAGTCCAAATACCTCTACATCGAAGGTTATTTGCTGATGGGGCCAGACACTAAGGCGGCAACCTATCGCGCGATCGAGTTGGCTCAGAAGCACGACGTGAAAATCGCTTTTACCGCGTCGGATCCATTTTTGGTCAATATGCTTCGCGATGAGATTTGGGAATTGATCAAGGGGCCAGTTGATCTGTTGTTCTGCAACGAAGAAGAAGCGAAGAGCTTGACGGGTCACACTGATGTCATCGAATGCGCTCATGAGATCCATAAACACGCAACGAACGTAGCGCTGACACTTGGCCCCAACGGCTCCTTGATTATGCACGGTGGCGAAGCGATTCCCATCGAAGGTGTTCCGTCAAATGCCATCGATACGACAGGCGCTGGAGATATGTATGCCGGCGGCCTGCTCTATGGTATTACCAACGGTCTCGAGTGGAAGTCTGCTGGGCACTTGGCATCGCACGCGGCAGCGCGAATCGTCGCTCAACTCGGAGCGCGCATGCAACGCAAGTTCACCAGCGGTGAAGTTGCGGAATTGCTGAAGTAGCAAGTTGGCAAATCGAGCCGGCGCTATCTGCGCGATACGCAGACGTTCTAGTCGCGGGCGTGCGACAGCTACCAGGGTGTTCCGCTACCAGGGTGTTCCACGGAGGCCTAAGTCGCCGTTGGGAAAACCATCGCCGTAGAAAGTTCTGGCGTGAAACGCACCGTAGTACTTGGGGTAGTACTCGTTGCTGTAGTCCTTCCACGAGTTGTAATTGTAATGATTACCGTGGAAAGCTGGCGTAGCGTGGTAGTGCCGAGTGTTCCCGTTGTGGGGGCCGTAGGACGGCAGTGTTTGTTTGTACGACGGCGACGAGTAAGATCGGCGACCAAAAACTTGGGCATTGGTTGCCTGTGGAAACAGCATCAGCAAAACAACCACAACCAGCCCTAAACTCCCATATCGTAAAGACATTGCTCTCGCCTCCTCAACTCTCGTTCGGTCCGCTCTTTACTCCGCCGACGAATAACGTTCGCTCGACGACCGAAGGGATATAGGTCCGTAATTGCGGGTTGGCAAGTCGGCCGACGGAAGAAGAATATTTTAAGTTTGGCGAGACATAAAGGAGGAGAAGGCGTTTAGGCGATTGCAAGCCATGTCGCGATTTGACTGTAATTTGAGTTCCCCCTAGATATTGCTTGACGTCGGTTGGGCGAACCATCAATTTAGGAGGATCGATTCTTTTGCCCGTCAGGATTCAATATGCTTCATCTCACGTCACGCAAATTCCGCAGTCAGCATTCTTACGTGCTGCGAGTAATCGTTACCGTTGCGACGGCGATATTCGCTTACGATCTCGACGGCCTTCGGTCCTTCGCAGCTGACCCCACTTCGCCCGGCCGGTTAGACGCGATTGACCTGATGAGATACGAAGATGACAAGGGCGAGGTTCTGAATGTCACAGAGCCATCGCACTGGGAATCGCGTCGGCGAACGATATTGGCGGGGATGCAGCAGGTAATGGGGAAGCTCCCTGGGAATGAACGCCGCGTGCCATTGGACGTCGAGGTGACGGAGGAAGTTGATGCGGGAACGTATGTTCGCAAGTTGATCACTTTTCAATCCGAATCGGGCTCTCGTACGCCGGCTTACCTTTGCATCCCGAAAGTTGCGCTAAATGGAAAAGGAAAATCTCCTGCAGTTCTTTGTCTTCACCCCACTGACAATACTGTCGGTCACAAAGTAGTCGTGGGACTGGGCGGCCGCGAGGGCCGTGGCTATGCCGCTGAACTTGCCGAACGTGGTTACGTAACCATTTCACCGGCCTATCCACATCTGGCGAACTATTGGCCGAACTTGGGCAAGCTTGGATACACTAGCGGCACCATGAAAGCGATATGGGACAACACCCGCGCACTCGACCTCTTGGATACGCTCAAGTATGTAGATAACTCGAAAGGCTACGGCGCGATCGGCCATTCGCTCGGAGGCCATAACGCAATATTTACCGCCGTCTTGGAGCCGCGAATTGCGGTAGTTGCAAGTAGCTGCGGGTTCGACGCATTTCCCGATTACTACGACGGCGATCGACGAAACTGGTTCTTTGGGAAAGGCTGGTGTCAGATACGATACATGCCGCGAATGTCTGACTACCGCGATCGTCTGAATGAGATCCCGTTCGACTTCCCCGAGCTCTTAGGCGCGCTCGCCCCGCGTCCGCTTTTCGTAAACTCGCCATTGCACGATAGTAATTTTCGCTGGAAGAGCGTCGACCAGTGCGCGACGGCCGCTGAGCCAGTTTACAAGCTGCTGGGAGCAAGCGGAAAGTTGACGGTGAAGCACCCCGATTCCGATCACAACTTTCCCAACGAGCTCCGCGAAGGCGCGTACGCTACAATCGATTCCGTGCTGAAAGCGAACTGAGTAGGCTGGACCTTGATTTGCGAGCTAGTGGTAAGCTTGCTAGTGATTAGCTTGCTAGTTTGCGCTTCAATCCGATCGGTTGGAACGCGAATGGCAGCAGGCGTCGCAGCGCCCATACGCCAATGGCAATAACAATCAGCCAGAGTAAACTTGGGTTCCAAAGCGACGCCTGGCGTGGTTCGACTTTAGGATTCGTGACTAGGAAAACATCCTCTTTCCAGGTGTCAATCGAGTTGTTTTGATTCACCATGCGGCACTGCAGTAAGTTGAGGTACCAGTCTCCTGTTACTTCGCCGAGTTGGTGCCGATCGTAGGCCTCGGTGAGCGGACCGGGAAACATGCCGGGCTTCACTGGAACATTGCGATACAATTCGCGGGATAGCCAGCTGATTTTTGTAAGCGCTTCTCGCGATTGTTTGAAGTCCACTGGTTCTCGCGTCAGAGTGGTAAGTTGCAAATCGAACATGCCTTGTCGCGATGAAAAACGCAGTGGGTAGTAAACCTTGTCCGACTTGAATGAGATTTGTAGCGGCGATAAGTCGCCACCGCTGGCTACCGCTGGATTTCCTTCGGGAGGCGAAACCTTGATGCACAAAAACGTAAAGTTATTGTCGATGAAATACTTCATGTGTTCAGGAGACTCGGTGGGAAACCCATTTTCCTGGAGCCATGAATTGAGCCCAGTAAGAGCATTCGCTCCGACTGCTCGAACCGGCTGAATTGCATAGGGACCCACTTCCGCGAATCGACCCAACTCAACGGAGCCAGCCTTGGATGCTGGGGCCAGCGGAACTGCTGAACAATCGCAGCCGCCACCAGCGGCAGCGTCCTCGGCGATTGGCGGAGTAACTAAATGTTTAGCCCAATGACCTACGCTTTCGAAAATCGAATTGTCCGCCAAGTGGTACGCGTCGGGCTCCGCCGGCACGGTGATGATCCAAGCAAAGCTGCTGGGCATCGTCTCACCGGTAATCGCATAATCAATGGCCAGAATTAACTCCTGTCGATCTCCTTGATGGAACAGAATCGCTTGCTGGGCGTTCTGCGAGATTTTTCCCTCGTAGTCAACCGGCACCATGCAACAGGAGTGGAGGATGTCGATGGGGAAGATGATTATGAAGATCAGCACAGCATTGGAGAGAGATTTCATGGACGGACTCCAAATGGGAAGCGATGGAATAGCCGGAGTTGTGAACTATGAGCGATTGGGGCCCGCAGATATTCCCGCAAAATTATAGATGCGATTTAAAAAAAACATGGGGCAGAAAGGGACAGAACTATGGGGGCAGAACAATGGGGAGGGAACGTAGCTGCCGTCGCCAGACCGTAGAGAATGAAAAGTGATGAGTGTTGATTTATGATTATTGAGGTGAAAGGGCATGGCGTGTCGCTAATTTTCAGAAAGAGCAAAGCGGTGCTAGCGTGGCTAGGTCTTTCGTGGGTCGCGGTTTAGATTCGAGGGGAAATATTCTAAAAGTTTTTGCGGGATGGGGAGTTGGCGAGCGACTATTACACTAGAAAACCATGGCAACTCAGAATCAAACTATCAACTGGGAAGAACAGCTGGAGGTCCATCGAAAGTGGCTTCTCACGCTCGCGCGCTCTCGCTTGGACGATTCACATTCGGCCGAAGACATTCTGCAAGACATCTCACTATCGGTGATACGTCAGAATCCGCAGCTGGAGGATCCCAAGAAGATTCGCAGTTGGCTGTATCAAGTCGTGGTCCGTCGTACGACGGATTACTTGAGGCAGCGGTATCGTCGCGAGCTGTTACTGGATCGATACTCGCAGTTCGACGAACGAGGGCAGACCGACGAACGAGGGCAGGTCGACGAACGAGGGCAAGGGGAGCCGGAGCAGAGTTGGAGTTGGATGTTGGCCGCTGAGCAGCGCGAATTGTTGCAAACTGCTTTAGGGCAACTGCCTGACGAAGATCGCCAATTGGTGTTACTCAAATTCACAAAGAATTGGAGTTACAAACAGTTGGCTGAAAAATTTGGGCGGACAGAACGAGCGGTCGAGTATCGGCTTGTTCGAGCGAAACAGCAGCTGCGTGCCGAGTTGCAAAGACTAAATGGAAGCGAAGATGACTGACCCTAGTGATGAACGCGACATAATTGATCGACACGAACTCCAGCGATTGCTTGACGGTCGCTTGGCGGCAGACGAGCGCGAGTTGCTTTTGGAACTTGCGGACGAGGAGCCGCAGAGTTGGCGAGTTATTGCGTTGGCATTTATCGAAGAGCAAGTACTTCGCGAAGAGTTGTCGCAATTTAGTAGCGAAGAATTTGACGGAGCTGTTCGTGCGAGTAAAGAGATCGCTGTTGTCGAGCAGAAGCGAAGTAGTTGGTCGTCGCTGCTCGTACAAGTCGCGGTCGTGTTACTGCTAGTCGGGGCCGGAACTTTGATCGGTCGTTACAGCGTTCCAAAGTCGGACGATTTGGGCGGTTACACAATTGTAGTTGCGCCAGATCAGCAACTCGATCAGCAACTCGATCAGCAACGAACTGGCTGGAATGTTCAGACCACTGGGAACGACCAAAATCCCGCTGTCGCTGCGGCGTCATTGCGAATGGCGCTGGATTTGATGCCTCGACCATTTTTCGACCAGGAATCGAGGAGTGTAATTCACAATCATGGTTATACGGTCATGGAAGAGCCCGTGCTCTACATGATTCAAACTCAAGCGGGCGAACATTATGTAATCCCGCATCGTAACGTGTCGCTTGTTGCTCACAAAGAGTGATGAGAGCGTAATTTGAATGCTAGCGTGGTGAGAAAGCTAACGCGGCAATTAGGAGATGAGAAATGAGACGAGTTTTTACATTCAGACGAGTTTTGACTTTTAGCTTGGGATTGGCGGTTTGCTTGCTGTCGTCGGTTGCTTGGGCGGACGATGATAAAAAGTCGGACGATAAAAAGTCGGACGAAAAAGTAGAGCAGCAGACGCAAAACAAATCCGCCGTACAAAGCCGATCATCGGGAAAGATTGTGGTTATCGGGCCCGACGGGAAAGTAAATGAAATCGAATTCAGCTCGGATGGCAAAGACGCCAAGGACGGATTTGATAAACTCCCGAAAGAGGTTCGCCAGCGCCTCGAGAAACTGAAGAAGGAAATGGGAAATCTCGAAGGCATTTTCGGCCTGGGCGATATCATTGGCCCCAAGGGGAAGGTCAAAGATCTAAACTTCGATTTCAATATCGACGAGAACGCTTTTAAGGGTCTACCTAAAGAGATTCGCGAGAAGATCGAAGCGATGCTGAAGCGGGCTGGCACGGCCAAAGGCGCTGAAAAAGGCGCTGAAAAAGGCGCTGAAAAAGGCGCTGAAAAAGGCGGCTTGAAGATCGAGCGGCTATTTGGCCGCGGGATCATTATTGGTCCCGATGGCATTAAGAAAGAGTTCAAGATTGGCGATCCCAAAGCGGGTAGCGATGTTCTGAAAGACCTGCCCAAGGAGATCCGCGAAGAAATCGAACGAGCTCTGAAGCACCACGACATTGACAAGTCCAATTCTAATCCAGATCTCGATAAGAAGCTGAAGGAAGTTCTGGGGAGACTTAGCTTGGTTGTAGGGAAAGACAAACCTAAAGCCGACAAATCTAAAGCCGACAAACCGAGTGGGATAGAAAGTAAGCTCGATCTGATCCTCAAGCGACTCGACAAGCTCGAAAAAGACATTCAGGCATTGAAGACGGACAAGTAAGCCGGAATTCTCTGGCGTGAAGTTTATGTTGACCATCTAGTGTTACCTCCCCACTCAGATCGCTTGAGGGCTGACGATTTATCGGCTGCTCTCATGCGAACAGAGGAGGGGAGGTCGACGTTTCAGCGGCGGGTGGGGTTTGGGAAGTACGAAGCTACCTTGCCTTCCTCGATTCGCATGGCTCTGACGGACCTTGCTATCGGCGACAGCTACTTCGCAGCTGAAGAACGGGGACGAGCAAAGCTCTAAAATCTCGGTTCCTTAAAAACTGATAGGCTCTCCACGTGAAGCTTCTTAAGTACAAGCGGACCCACTATCTGTCGCGTCTCTCTCTTTGCCGCAACATGGTCGAACTTCGAAAGTCCCGACCGCGGCTGACACCGTGAACTCCCCCGCGGAACAGGTGACCAACTTCGCGTGTTGTCGAATGATTGAATCAATGTTACCGGCCTTCGAACCTACCCGTCTGAACCTACCCGTCTGAACCTACCCGTCTGAACCTACCCGTCTGAACCTACCCGTCTGAACCTACCCGTCTGAACCTACCCGTCTGAACTTACCAAACAAAAAAGGGGAGCTCGCGAAGAGCTCCCCAAAGGGGATCGGTGCCTACTTAATATATTTTCACTTGACTACTACATCAGCATCCAGGAGTAACCTTTGTACAGTTTGTCGAGAACCCACTCGCAACTGTTGCGTTTGTACTTGTTGATGCTGTCTCGCTTTGGCCAAGTCAATGTTTCTTCTCTGACGATGCCTTTGTCTTTGGCCAACTGGTAAATTTCGTACGGTTTGTCGATGCCCCAGGTATTGAAGCTACTCGAGTATCCGGATTCGATCGCCGACGCAGCTTGGCTCGAACAAACGCCCGAAGTAGCGTAGTCGTCGTCGTCGGCTCGTGATTTGTTGATGTATTGCAGTACTTTTCCCGAGTCCACTGCGGATGTGAGTTCCTGTAGAATCACGGGGCGTTCCTCATTTTGGGAAAGGTATTTGTCGAGGCCGATGACCAGCCAACCGCTGCCAGAGGAACCGTAATTGCTCGTTTCCTGAAAGCTATAGACAGTGCCATTAATCGCGAGCGCCGAATGCCCTGGACCAAATCCACCTGCATTTGTCACGCAAGTAATCAGAATTACAGAACCAGATGCAGCTGACATCGCGAATCCCCCAAAAGAATTGATTGAAAAGACGAGAAGAAGATAGGCCACGGGAAAGCCAGTTCGTGTACTGCGAGCGACTTTCTCCCGCCAAACTAGTTATCGTGGCGGACGTCAAATTGTTGCTTCGAATTTTCAACAATTTTTCGTAGCTCGCAGTGGCTACGAGCTTTCGGATTGCTACAAACGGATAGAGGCGTTTCCGCAAACAAACTTATTGGTACACGGAAGTCGATGCCAGTTCTGAAAGCCACTGCGAAGATCAGTCGTCGCGAACATCGTAACCGGATGCGCAGAATTTCTTGAAGTTCTGCATGAATATCACGTTCTGTTCGCGGAATTTACCTGCACAAAAGAAGCCCATTAACTTCATGAACAAAGTCTTGAACTCATAGCCGCACGTACTCTCCCATTTCGTCTTCTCGGGTGCGATTGCGATAAAGCGGTTCTGGAGTGTGTTTTTTCCGCCATCCCACTCGTACGTTCCGTCGAATTCATCGGGAAGATTCCGTTTCGTGATGGTCTCGGTCAGTTCGATACGATTACCGTTGCTGAGGAAGCTCATTTTCGACTGCGCAGCGACTTGGCCAGTTTCGCCGCTGAGATGCTCAAAACTCAGCAAGCCGGCCTGCCATTTGTAGAGATTCTCGACGTTATCGAATAGCTCCAGGACTTTGTCGCGAGAGAGATCAATTTCGATTTCGACTGTGTAAGGTTTCATTGGAAGCCGGGATCGCGAAATTTACCGCAATCAGTGGGCGAAAAAAGAGAGTTGCATGGGGCCAGGGGAGAACTGCGACGGGGCAGTTCTCTAGAGCGACTTGATGCGGATGTTGCGATAGGAGGCTTCAGCGGGAGCCCCCCCGTGAATTTGGAGACCAATAATGCCGTCGGACGGGATCCCGTCTTCTTCTTCCAGGTAGTCGACCGTTTTCACATCGTTGACCCAGATTTCAATTTTTTTCCCGCTGCAGCGAACGACGATATCGTTCCACTTTTCGCTAGGAAACTTGCTGAGTTTTTCGGCGTCGCCGTGAGCCAGGAATTTTCTGCGCCGCGATTCGTCGTACAGGGAACCCCAGATTGAACGGTCGGCCATTGCGCCGACATCGCATTGGTATCCCTTGACTTCGTGGTGGTTGGGAATACGGTCGCTGCGGAATTGAATTCCCGCATTCTTGCCTTCCCCGACGAGCTTCGCTTGCAACCGCAATTCAAAATTCTCGTACCGCTTCTTGGTGCAGAGGAACTCGTTGTTAGCAATTTTCTCCTTGAGGTTGCCGGCGACGATGGCACCGTTTTCCACTCGGAAGATCTTGTCGCTGCCTTCCCAACCC
>JBLHLE010000122.1:0-10860 GCA_047620805.1 Pirellulaceae bacterium | reverse complement strand
GCGACTTAATCGTTACTACGTTGTGTTGAACTCACTGCATCACTGCATCGCTGCAAGAAAGAAAACACTATTCCGCGGAGCGGAAGGCGACAATGCGCCCACCGTTGGACCTCAAGACCTGCTGCACTTCTACTGCCCCATCCGGAGCCCCATTCTTGAAAAACCGATACCGACCTCCCCTTCTGATATCGCTGTTAGACTGCCGATAAGTCAACAGTCTAGCAACGACATGAGTGGGGAGGTAACCGGTAACTTGTACGCCAAACCTCGAATCGCTTGGCATTTTCCCAGTCCACACTCTGTGGCGACGGGGAATTGTCAGGTGTGAGACTTTCGTTTCTGCAATTGGTCGACTGGGACCAACCGTGTCCTGGCCCTCAGTACGATTGGTCTAATCGTAAAATTCAGGGGAAGAATCGCGAGGCTAACGTGAATAAAACAGCTCTAAATGAGAATGAACCACAGATCCTCGAGCTGTTGTTGTCAACGACAACCATCCAGCCGATACTGAAGGAGGAATTAGGAAACAAATTGATGTCGGATTCATCAAACACTCAAGCATTGCCGAGCGGACCAGAACCGGACTTGTCGGGAAGACAGTACGGCGATTACCGTCTATTGCGCCGATTGGGACGTGGGGGGATGGCGACTGTCTATCTCGCCGAACAGGATTCGCTGCAGCGCAAAGTCGCTTTCAAAGCGCTCCGCCCTACCCTGGCTAACGATACGACCTATGTGCAGCGGTTTCACCAGGAAGCCCAAGCTGCCGCCGCGCTAGTCCACGCCAACATCGTCCAGATCTACGAAGTCGGCCTGATCGACAGTGTCCATTTCATCGCGATGGAATATGTCGCTGGCCAAACACTCCGCCAATTGATCTCTCGTAGCGGCCCACTCAGTGCCGAGCAGTGCGTGCCCATTATGCGGCAAGTTGCCGCCGCGCTACACAAATCCTCTACCGAAGGTGTGACTCACCGAGACATCAAACCTGAAAACATACTGATCACCCCCTCCGGCGAGATCAAAGTAGCCGATTTCGGACTTGCTCGAGTAGCGCAAAACGGAGAAGCCTCCAACCTCACTCAGGTCGGCATGGCCATGGGCACGCCGCTGTATATGAGTCCCGAACAGGCCGAAGGTCGCGAAGTCGATCCCCGCAGCGATCTCTACTCCTTCGGAATCACTTGTTACCACATGCTCTCCGGCGAACCACCGTTCACTGGCGATAGCCCACTGGCCATCGCACTGCAACATGTCAAGAACGAACCCGATCGACTCGAAGACGCTCGACCGGATCTTCCGAGCGGGCTATGTCGAATCGTGCACAAGTTGCTTGCCAAGCAGCCGGAGAAACGATTTCAGCGAGCTGCCGAGTTGCTCAATGATCTTCGTTCGCTGCACATCGAGGGACTCGAAGGCGATTGGCCTTCGGCCATCGACGAATGGAGCACCCCGGAATTGATCGCGTTGTCAGAAGGACGTGCCGAAGCAACCCGGATGCTCGGCGAAGTCATGCGGAAAGAATCGGGACAAAGCAAACGCAGCGGCTGGAGCGCAAACTTCAAGTTCGCCGTCGTCGCCTTCCTGGCCGGATGCGTCGGCGCTTTCGCTACTCGACCAGAATCGCTGCTCGAAGTCTCGCGTCTCGAACTATCCAAAGTTGAACAAATGGAAACAGTCAAAGATCAATATTTCAAAGCAGCCGAAGTCGGTACGGAACGAGCGTGGCAAGCAGTTTACGAACACTTCCCACCGCACGATCCCAAGTCCAAGAAGATCAACAAGAACAACCAGTACTATGCTTGGCAAGCAAAACATCGACTCGCCGAACTCTATATCGATCGCGAAGACTATGTCGCAGCCAAACGTATCTACGATGACCTCGCGTTCGTCGATCCCACCGAGTCTAACGTGGTGGCGTTCGCAAAACTCGGTCAAGCCAATGTGATGGCCATGCAAAGTAACCTTGTCGGGGCAAAAAAGAAACTCACCGAGGTCGCAGAGCTGTTCCCCAAAATGCGCTCCGATGGGTTACGGCGAGAACTGGCATTGAAAGTTGATCCCAAACTGCGACTAGAGTTTGAGCAACTAACGGGCGTACGAGACGAGCGGAGAGCGGGAGACCGATAGTAGTTACCTCCCCATTCATTTCGCCTTTGGGTAGCCGATAAATCGTCAACCCAAAGGCGAAATGAATGGGGCGGTAACTCGTACAGAAGACGCAGCTTCGGCCTATCCTGACGGTACGCTGGGAGGCAACGCGCTTTAGCCGTTGCTGGAGGCTCGCAGTTGGGCTCTTGCCTGAGCGATTTGTCGTTCGCGAACTTCGTATTGCTCATCAGTCGATACTGACAGCTTGGCAGCAGCTTGCAACAAAGCCTTGGCTGCGTTGGCGTCGACTTCGCTGGCGAGTACCGCGTGGTTCGTCAGTACGGAGACCGTGTTATTGGCAACTTGCACGAAGCCACCGTCGACGTAATAGCGAGTGACGCTGTTACCGTTTTTGATACGTAACTCACCGTAACCCAATCGACCAATCATGGGACTGTGATTGGGGGCGATACCCTTTTCGCCGTCATAGAGCGGTACGATCACAAAATCGCATTTCGTCTCTAGTGCGGTTTCTTCGGGAGTTACGACTACACAAGTAATTCCAGCCATAGTTTACGCCTTTGCGGCCATCTCCTTGGCTTGAGCTTCCGCTTCTTCGACCGTACCTACGTACATGAATGCCGACTCTGGCAAGTGATCCCACTTGCCTTCGCACAGCTCGTCGAAACTTCGGATGGTATCAGCCAAGGAAGTAAAGTTACCGGGCTTACCCGTGAATACTTCAGCAACGAAGAACGGCTGCGAGAGGAATCGTTCGATTCGACGTGCGCGGTGCACGACCAATTTATCCCCTTCGCTTAATTCGTCGACACCGAGAATAGCAATGATGTCCTGCAATTCACGATAGCGTTGCAAAATCGTTTGAACTCGACGAGCAACCCCGTAGTGTTTTTCACCAACGACGGCCGGATCGAGAATACGGCTGGACGAGGCCAAAGGATCGATCGCCGGATAAATACCTTTTTCCGAAATCGAGCGTTCGAGATAAATGAACGCGTCCAATTGGCCAAACGCTGTCGCGGGAGCGGGATCCGTCGGATCGTCCGCCGGAACATAAACCGCTTGCACCGACGTAATAGCACCTTGCTTCGTCGATGTAATACGTTCTTGCAACGCACCCATCTCGGTAGCCAAGGTCGGTTGATAACCCACAGCCGATGGCATACGTCCGAGCAACGCCGAAACTTCACTACCCGCTTGCGAGAAGCGGAAAATGTTGTCGACGAACAATAGTGTATCTTTACCCGTGGTATCACGGAAGTATTCGGCCATGGTCAAGGCCGACAGAGCGACGCGCAAACGAGCACCAGGTGGCTCGTTCATCTGCCCGAACACCATACAAGTTTGATCGAGAACGCTACGACCTGTATCGCCGATCTTTGCATCTTGCATTTCGAGCCAGAGGTCAGTACCTTCGCGAGTACGCTCACCAACGCCGGCGAATACCGAATAACCACCGTGTTCGCGCGCAATACGAGCGATCAGCTCGGTCAAAATAACTGTCTTTCCGAGACCTGCACCACCGAACAGTCCAGCTTTACCACCGCGAACGAACGGCGTCAAAAGGTCGACGACCTTGATACCCGTCTCGAATAATTCGGTACTAGTAGAGAGCTCTTCGAGCGGGGGAGCTAAGCGGTGAATTGGGTGATATTCGTCGGCTTTCACCTCGCCGCGACCGTCAACTGGCTCGCCCAACATGTTGAACACACGTCCGAGCGTACCTTCGCCCACGGGCACCGTAACGGGCGAGCCTGTATCCACGCAGTCTTGGCCACGCATCATGCCATCGGTGCTACCCAAAGCGACGCAGCGAACTCGACCGCCGCCGAGGTGTTGCTGAATCTCGCCGGTGAGATTCAGTTTTACACCTTTCAGCTCCGAAGTAATTTTGACCGCGTTATAGATCGGCGGAAGCTGGCCAGCGGGAAACTCCGCGTCAAAAGTCGAACCGATAACTTGTGTTATACGACCGACGTTCTTGGTAGTCGACATGGTCTTTATCCTGAATTCTATTCGTTCAAACGTGTGTTGATTTGTAAGGAGTTAGCCTTTCAAAGCTTCGACACCACCGATCACTTCCATGATTTCGTTGGTGATTCGCGACTGGCGAGCTCGGTTGTACGTCATCGACAGTTGCTTGATCATGTCGCTGGCGTTTTCGGTAGCTGCCTTCATAGCAATCATTCGCGAGATTTGTTCGCTGACTGCCGCATCGAGGAAGCACTTGAACAGCTTAATCTTGAAACTAGTTGGGACAACTTCTTCTAAAATACTCTCGGCCGAAGGCAGGAACTCGTACATCGACTCGGCGTTGCTTTCGCCCTCATTCTCGGCGTCCACATCTAGCGAGCCGAGTGGCAGCAATGTCTCGACGACAGCGTTCTGTCGTGAGCTGCTGACAAATTGAGTGTAAGCGACGTCCAAGCGATCTAGGTCGCCGGCCGTGTATCGTTCGAGCAGATCGTTGGCGATCTCTTCGACGTCGCTAAACTTCGGTTTGTCGTCGAAATTCAAGTATTCAACATCGACGGGGATTTTTCGGAAGCGGAAAGCACCGATACCACGTTTCCCAGAAACTTCGACGCGAATGTTAGGAACAGATTCTTTCAATTCGCCGAGACGTTCTATGGCAGCGCGGATAACATTGGAGTTAAAACCACCGCAGAGGCCGCGATTGGCCGTCAGCACCAGTAATTGGGCCGAGTTTGTTTCTTCGCGCTCGTCAAATAGCGGGTGCGATACTTTCAAACCAGCTTTGGCAAGGTCGGCAACGACTTGTGAAATCCGCTTTGTATAAGCGGTAGCGGCCGTCGCGCGGTCCATCGCTTGTTTAAAACGAGCAGTCGCAATCAACTCCATCGTTCGCGTAATTTTGCGAACGTTGCGAATTGATTTTCGACGTTTGTCTAGTGCACGTGGGTTGGCCATTTCAACTACTTATCCGAAAACTGTTTAATCAGACGGCAACTTAGCTGTCGTCCAAAAAGCGCGAATTACTTGCCGCTCTTGTAGACTAGTTTGAACTCTGCGATAGCTCCTTCAATGGCGGATTTGATCTCGGCATCCAAGGCTTTCACTTCGTTCAATTTGTCCCATAGATCTTGTTTGCGATCGTGGATGAATTGCAAGTATTGCTCTTCCCAAGCGCTAACTTCGTCGACGGGAACTTTGTCCATCAAGCCGTTAACACCTGCGTAGAGGCTGAGGACCTGGTCGATAACGTGCATCGGCTTGAACTGAGGCTGCTTCAAAAGCTCGACCATGCGATAACCGCGATCGAGTTTCGATTGCGTCGCCGCATCGAGTTCGGTGCCGAGTTGAGCGAACGCTTCCAATTCACGGAAGGCGGCCAAGTCGAGTCGCAAACCACCCGCGACTTGTTTCATGGCTTTGATCTGAGCGTTACCACCCACGCGAGAAACCGAAATACCGGCATTCATCGCGGGGCGTACTCCCGAGAAGAACAAGTCGGGCTGAAGGTAAATCTGACCGTCAGTAATCGAGATCACATTCGTAGGAATGTAGGCCGAAACTTCACCTTCGAGTGTCTCGACGATCGGCAACGACGTAATCGAACCGCCGCCCAGTGCATCCGACAACCTGGAGGATCGCTCCAACAGACGACTGTGGCAGTAGAAAACGTCACCGGGGAATGCTTCGCGGCCCGGCGGACGTCGCATCAGCAACGACAATTCGCGATAGGCCACAGCTTGCTTCGACAAGTCGTCGTAGACAATCAAAGCGTGTTGGCCGTTGAACATGAAGTGCTCGGCCATCGCGGTACCGGCATAAGGGGCAACGTACTGTAGCGGAGCAGGTGAACTGGCACCCGAAACGATAACAGTCGTGTATTCCATGCAGCCGTGTTTTTCGAGTTCAGCGATGACACCAACGACGGACGAATCCTTCTGGCCGATGGCGATGTAGAAGCACTTAACGCCGTTACCTTTTTGGTTCACGATCGCATCGATGCCGATAGCAGTTTTACCTGTCTTGCGGTCACCAATGATCAGTTCGCGTTGTCCGCGACCGACGGGTGTCATGGCGTCGACTGCCTTGAGGCCAGTCTGCATCGGCTGGGTAACAGGTTGTCGTTCGGATACGCCGGCCGCAATAACTTCAACCGGGCGCGATTCCGTCGACTGAACGGGTCCTTTGCCGTCGATTGGGCGGCCGAGCGGATCGAGAACGCGACCAACAACGCCTTCGCCCACGGGAACTGAAAGTAGTTTTCCGAGCGCTTTGACTTCGTCGCCCTCTTGGATAGCCAGGTAGTCACCGAGAATGATGACACCGACGCTATTTTCCTCGAGGTTAAACGCCAGCCCGATGACACCACCGGGGAACTCGACCATTTCCATGGCCATGACGTTTTGCAATCCGTGGACGCGGGCGATACCGTCACCAACTTCGAGGACGGTACCCACTTCTCGGACGTCTAATTCTGATTCGTACTGCTCGATCTCTTTTTGAATGACCGAGGCGATTTCGTCAGCGTTAAATTTCATCTATATCCTCGTTACTCCGCGAGCGTAAAACGTTCTAGAGCACTGCGAATGGCTTGAGTAGTACTGTGAAGAGCCTTGTCGCGGACCTTCACTAATTGATTGGCGAGACTACCGTCGTAGACGGTATCTCCAATTTGGATCACGATGCCGCCAACCAGTTCGGGGTCGACGGTGGTCTTGAGGACAACTTTTTGTCCAGTTGCTTTTTCGAGCTTGGTGGTCAAATCACTGATCAACTGCGTATCAATATCAACGGCAGTCTTCAAAGTAACTTCGACTCGGCCCGTCATCTTGTTGAAGATATCGTGCAAGGCTCTGTGAATTACATGAAGGCAATTGAGCCGACCTCGCCGCGCTGTCACTTTCAGGAACTTCAACAGCACGTCGGAAATCTGGCCACCAAGAGCCGAATCGATGATTCGCTCTTTGCCTTCGAAGGGAATCCGTGGCGACGCCAAAGCGGCTCCCAACGCCGGAATTTCTGCGACGAGTTCCACAAAGCCATCGAATTCGTCGACCACCGACTCAGCGGAATCGCCAGCAGCGCCAAGGAGCGCTTTAGCGTAGACCGTAGCCAATTGCATCTGGCCGGTGTCGAACACGGTGGAATGTTGAGGTGTTTCCGTCATGACGTTCAGTTCTTACTGGGGAATTTATCAATGGCGTCGCGAATGATCTGACTGTGATCACCTGGCTTGATTTCCCGGCGGATCATTTGTCCCGCCAAGCTGACCGCCGAATTCACACTCGCCTCGGCCAACTCTTGAATCGCCAGCGACTTGGCCGTGTCGATTTCAGCTTTCGCTCGTTCGATCAGTCGATCACCGTCTTCACGAGCTTGAACCATCAGTTCTGCGCCACGCACTTCGGCATCCTTGCGAGCTTGAGCGACGATTTCACGAGCATCTTCAGCTGCCTGAGCGAGCTTTTGATCGTAAGCCTGCAACTGCTTCTCCGCTTGCTTTGCATCGAGCTGAGCTTGTTCGATCATCTTGGCGATGGAATCCTCACGGGCATCCAAAGCAGCAACAATCGGTCCCCAAGCAAACCAGCCAAGTAGCAGCAACACCATCGCGAAAACCAAAAACGTCCAAATCGCCAGGTCGGCCCGAGCTTCGGACGGAACCAGCAAATCGCTAGTGGCGTTTGAATGGCTGTTGTCATGATTGTCGTGTCCGCCAGCTACATGCCCTTCAGCTACATGACCTTCAGCTACATGTCCTTCAGCTACGTGTTCAGCGGGACCATCTCCTTTAGCACCTTCGCCTTCTGCACCGACTGAGGCCTCCGTCGCCGACGTATCCACAACTGGCGTATCCGTCGCTGGCGTTTCCACAACTGGCGTATCCGTCGCTGGCTCTTCTGGAGCTGGCGTTTCCACAACCGGCGTTTCCACAACCGGCGTTTCCACAACCGGCGTTTCCACAACCGGCGTTTCCACAACCGGTGTTTCCACAACCGGTGTTTCCACAACCGGTGTTTCCACAACCGGCGTTTCCGTCGCTGGCGTATCCGTCGCTGGCTCTTCTGGAGCTGGCGGCTCGCCTTCGGCGGTGTCTTGCGTCCCCACTTCAGTTGTGGCGGGCGGGGCGGCTTCTTGTGCCTGGACACAATTCGCCCCTAGCACGCCAACGATCAAGAGACCGCACGCAAGCAGAGTCGACGCATTTCTAAAACTATGCAGCAGCATACCTGCACCTTTCCTCGTCTTCAGAATCAACTTCCGAAACAATCGTCGAAAGCTCGTTACCTAGCCAATGACTGGGAACTACGTCTGAGTCGAACAAATGTAAAGTCCGTAGAAGGTAAAACCTTCGATAAGAGCGGCAGCAATAATCATTGCAGTTTGGATTTGACTAGCCACTTCTGGCTGACGAGCCATTCCATCAAGTGCAGCGCTAGCAAGTTTACCGATCCCTAGAGCGGCACCAATAACCGTCAGGCCAACGCCAAACGCACCTGAAAATGCAATCGAAGTGCCACCACCTTGAGCCATAGCTGGGGTAGCAAACACCAACAACACGAGCAAACCGTAAGCACCAGTTTTCAACAAATTATTCACGACAAACATCTCCTAAAAATTACAAACGCGCCGTGCCTCCACGGCTTATTTTCAATACCCAAACCGATCAATGGTGATGAACTGCGGCGCCAATGAACAGGGCCGACAAAAACGTAAACACGTAAGCCTGCAAAAAGGCGACAAACAATTCCAACAAATTAAACAAAGTCGTACCGGCCAGCGAAATCGGCGCGGCGATGAACCACGTTGACCCGACAGCTCCCTCGGCACTAAAGGCCATCGTCATGATCGCCAAAATCACCAAGTGCCCGGCTACCATATTTGCAAGCAAACGAACGGCTAGTACGAGGTGCTTAATCAACAATCCAAGTATTTCGATGGCGAACAACATCGGCAATACGACGACTGCGATAGGGAGTGGCAAGTCCATTGACGGAACTTGATTCTTAAAGAAACCCAAGAAGCCAAACTTCGCCATACCGGCAATGCATACCGTTGAGAACGTCACTAGAGCCATCGCGAGCGTCGTGCCAAACGCGCCGGTCGGCGCCCCGACCCACGGAATCATGCCCATCAAATTACAGCCGAGAACGAAGAAAAACATCGTCAACAACAAGGGCACGAACTTGTCCGCGTCGTGTCCGCCAATTGCTGGCCGCGCAACTTGATCGCGAATGAAGACCACGAAGACCTCGAGAAGGTTCCAAAGGCGTCCTTTGGGAGGGCCACCCTTAGTCGTCTTGGCAGCTAACCAGCCAAACAAGAGCACCAGTATCAAGGCGACTACGAGTTCGACAATCATGAATTTCGAGATGCAAAATCCAGATTCGGGCTCGTAAAAGTTTCGCAACTTTCCGAACGGTTGAGGAATGAGAATCTTGCCGCTGATCGCCTTATTGTATCCGTCTATTTTTTCCGGCGACCATGAGGCAATCTGAAGATATCCATTGATATCGCCAGAACCTTGCTTGGCTCCCTTCCACTGCGAGCGGAACTGGGCGTCGTCGTATTTCAATGCAAACCAACTGTACTCGGACGGATTCTTATCGAGAAACGGCTTCAGATCGCGGCCCTCGCCTGCCTCCTTTTTCAAACCGGCGTACTGCGATTCCAAAAAGAGGTTGAATGGCTTGCCGTGATTGCCGCTCTGATGAGTCCAGCTTTCCCATTCGTGCAACCAATGCTGCATGTCTGGATGACTTGCATCTTTGCTTGCGACTTTCTCGAGCCACTCGACCATTTTCCCAGCTTCGTAACGCTGAAAATCGGGATCCAGTTCAACCCAGAGTTCTGGAAAATCGCCGGGACCCTCACATTTCGATCGCCACAAAGGTTTGGGCACTTCGAAGTAGTAAGTGTCTTTAATATGGAGAATAGAAGACGCCATGACTTAGGAGGCCCCAGTCAGTTTATTGTTAGCCGAGTCTGTTTTCGTGGACGATTTGGGATCTACAGGATGAGCTGCCGAATTCAGTAATATCGACAATGGAGTCTCAATTACCAATGCGAATAGATAGTAACCGACGATCAAGCCAAAGATACCTGTACCGCTAAAAGCCGGTTGATTTGATAACAAAATGGCCGTTGCCAACGGAAAACCCATCCGAATTAACATGCCAAAAAGAACGCCATTAAGTGCAGCGTGACTTCCTAGGCGAGCAGAAATTCCGGTGATCAGGAGTGCCAGCGTGCCACCCAACCAACACACTACACCGGCCATGGCAGCAGCGAAAAATCCGCGTTCTGCGTGATAGGAATGACCTACCCAAGCGTACAAAGGCAAAGCCAAGAGCATTGCTACAGTGAAGACTGCGCAGGAAACAGGAAGGCTGGATAGCCGGTCCTTTAAACTCGTCTTCTCGCAAACCTCGTTGTTCACGACTTGGGTTCTTTATCGTGGAAGATGTCTTGGGAGTTATTACTGGCTTTCGTCAGTGCCAATAAATACGTGATCGAAAAGACCATTCCGAGAGTGAAGTCGATTAGCGCCTGAAACGACGTTCCGAAGCGAGTATCCAGCCACTGACCCCCAATTCCTGGTAAAACCATTACCCCCCACAACGGCCATTGTCCGGGTAACCCGGGTCGCGGCGTTACCCATTGGATGGGGTGAGTGAGGCTAGTTTGTCACAGGTAGGTCACTTCCAAAGTCGTTCCGCGACCTGAAACTCCCTAATTCAAATGAGTTAAGGATATTTCAAAATGTCCCGTCGA
>JBLHLE010000121.1:0-10880 GCA_047620805.1 Pirellulaceae bacterium | reverse complement strand
GGGCAAGGCATTTCTCTCTTCATCGATCGTGATACATTGCCCGGCGTTGTGGACCATCTTCTAACCTCCGGCAAAATAAGCGGGAAGTTCGTATTGTCGTGAACCCTGAAGGTCGCAGCCCTGTTCGCTTTTAGTTCGCTTCGGCCAACACCTGCTGACTCCTTGTGCGATAGAGAAACGCATCGGACGTGAGCAACGATGAGATCAGCGCTTTCATGCTACCGCCGTTTTCTTTGTAGGCGCGATGCGCATCCTGAAGAACGGGGGCGTCGTTGATGGTTTCGTTGCGGCCCATCCAGAAACGGAAAGCATGGCGAACGAAGACTTGCTCGGCCCGTTCACTTTCAGCGAGCTTCTGAATCAATTCAATGGCGTTGGCGACTTTGCCGTCCAGCTTGGGGTCGCCGGAACCAATGATCTCGCCCGAGGTGTCGACGGGTTTGTCGAGTTCCATCGTTCGATATAGACCCGCGTGATTGAACATCTCAAACGGCAATCCTAGCGGATCCATCTTCTTGTGGCAGGTCCAACAATAGTCTTCTCTCGTAACCCGCATCCGCTCGCGGAGTGTGTTGTGTGGCTCATCGGGCAGCATCGCATCGACGGTGATCGGCACATCGGGAATACCGCCACCGAGCAGGCGTTCGCGAATCCATCGGCCGCGGAGGATGGCGTGATTGTCCATGGCATCGGAGTGCGAAACGAGCCAACTGGGATGAGTCAGGATACCCAGGCGTTGGCCAGCGGGCACCGTGGCCAGAATACGCTCTGGTTTCATGGACCCGTTACCGAAGCTGCGGTGACTGACGCGGGCGTAGATCTTGGCCCCCGACAGTTTTGCCTCGGCAATCTTTTGATTGCCGTTCCCAGCTCGCTTCTTCTTCGCAGCCGCTAACTTTTTCTTCGCAGCGGCGAGCGATCTCGTCTTTGCCGTTAGCTCTTTCTTCAATGCCTTGTCTACTGGGTTAGCCTTCGACATGGCCTCGAGCTCAGCAACCTCTTTCTCTACTGCCGCGAGTTCGGCCGTCTCTTTCTTCGTCGCTTTCTCTGCTGCTATCTTGGCTGCATCCGCGTACACTTGTCGCTCTTCCTTGGAGCGTTTCTCGCCGAAATAAGCGTTATCTGTTCTTGTGGCCACGACTTTGTCAGTCGTCAACAACTCCTTGAACACATCCTTGTCGTCCTGCAGGATGAGTTCAATCAGGCGATCGGTGCTTGCGGTGGCGTCGAACATGGCGCGGTAGTGCGACGTTCCCTTGGTGCTCACGCCCGTATCCGCCAGCGCTTTATCGTCCTTGCAGATGTAGCCGCCCAGGTCGTAGTCGAAGTAGTCGCGGAAGAAACGCAGGACGCGCGGTTTTCGGATGCTGTCGTCGGCCAAAATACGATCGACTTCGCGTTTTACATCGGCGCGAGTCCGCATACGCCCTTCGGCGATTGCGCTGCGCAGTTCTTCGTCTGGCTTGATGTATCGCAGCGCGTGATTGACTGCCAGGCCCAGCTCCCAATCCTGCAGCATGACACGTCCATGACTATCGGGGTTCCCGTTCTCGGCCAGTTCCGCTCGGAAGAGCGCGTCGCGATCGAGAAAAAGGGATGACAGACCGAGGACGGCGCCGTCTTTCTTACCGAGTTTCTCAATGGATTGTTGAACGATGACCAGGTACGAGTCCGATTCCTGTTGGCTCGGCGGACGGAAGGTCAGCGCTTCGAAAAGGTAGTCGACTGCTGCACGCAAACGCTCTTCCGTGACGTCATCTTCCTTCATCAGGTCATAGACCGGTGTCAACGGACGCACGACCTTTGTGCTGTAGACGAGGCTGGTGGGCAGGCCGCGAAGGTCGCCCTTCATCTTATCGGCGATTGAATTGGGGTCGTCTGTGATCTGATACGGCTGGGCGATGCTCAGCGGACCTTCCGCCATGTAGCGAATGATGTCATTGGCAACACCCATGATCTGTGTCGCTTCCGCGCTGTTGACCGTATAGAAATTAGGGTAATTTTCCAACCCGTGGTTGCGCGCCGACGACAAGACGGCGGGCACGCTCTTGACGGATGTGGCGTAGGCGACAGTTCCGCCCTGCCACTTGATGATGCGATCGGTACCGAAGTAGAGCTTCAGTTCACCGCCGTGATTGGTGGGCACGACATCTCCACGGGTACGAAGGCCCGGCTTCGTTGAATCGAACTCTGGTTCCGTGTTGATTAATTCGTTCAGCCGGGTGATGTGTTCCTGGGGTGTCACGCGCCAGATGCGCGTTGGCGAAGACGCCGGCGCGAGTTTGATGCCGTCGGGCAGCGGACTGAACAGCAAGTCATGATCGATGAAGTTGCCCTTGTTCGGATCGAGGTGGTCATAAAAACCGCCCTTGTCGCGCATGACGCGTGTCAGCTCACTGACGATCCAGTCTGAAAACTGCAGTCGATCCACAACCTTTGGCTGCGTCTCGTCGCTAGGCGGCATCTCCCCAAGAGTGACCTGCGCCAACACGCTTCTCCAGGTGCCGGAATTAATTTCATCCACAGGTCCCAAATCATGGAGCGAGAGGTTGCCCTCGGGATCTGTGTCACCATGACAGTCCGCACAGTGCGTAGCAATAAACGACTGAGCAAAGCTGCCAAAATCTTTGTTGACCTTCTGTCCGGGCGTGTAGGTCTGGGCACTTGCCACCGAAAGCAAGTCACACAGCAGCAAGCCGCACGACAGCATTACCGCCAAAACGAATCTGACGTTGTTCATACAAGCAGTTCCTTGAGCGGGCCAGTACTGGCGTCGAACTTCTTCGCTACCTTGTCGGACATGTTGAAGCGATCGCAGTCTTGCCCAGCGGCACGGAGGAGAGTCGCGTAGAGCGAGTTGATGGGGCGTTTGCCGTCTAGTTGCGTGAAGCAACCGGTCTTGAATGCGCCGTCGAAGTTGCCCAGTAACATGACGGGCCAGTTGGCGCCGTTGGTGTGCTGCTTGTCCGCGTTGTTGCTGGTGTAGACGATCAGCGTGTGGTCCATCATGGTACCACTGCCTTCGGGCACGCTTTCCAACGCTTCCATAATCCTGACCAGCATGCGGCTATTGTACTGCCGGATCTTGATCCATATCGGGTTACCGGACTGCTCCATATGGCCCAGATTGTGCCCCTGTTGCTCGATGCCCAGCCCTTTCCAGGCACCGAAGATCTCGCCGCGACCCGACCCGATGGTCAGCGTATTGGTAATGCCCGACGTGAGCGCCGAGATGCCGAGGTCGAGCAGAACATCGTGCCAGTCAGTTTCGAACTCGGGCTTGGTGTAACGATCGTCCACCGCAGGTGCGAACTTGCGCAAGTGATCGGCAACCGTGTCGAGGCGATCGCGGAGGCCATTGACTTCCTCGAATCCTTTCACGTATTGACCGTAGCGCTGTCGGTCCGCGGTCGGAAGTGATCGGCCCTTCGTGGCGGCCAGCTTTTCGATTTGATTTAACACATTCGATCGCGCTTCGTGCTGCAGTCGAATGTCGCCGGTGGAGATGCCACCGAACAGCATCTGATAAAGATGGTTCGGGTTTGAGTGCATGAAGATCGGTTGACCGGCGCCGCTGGCGGACAGCGTCGCGATCGTGGGCTTGGTCGTCATGTTCTCAATGGAGTCCATGCCGATGCACAGATGAGGGAGAAGTGTCTGCGGCAGGGCCTTGCTCAATTCGTAATCAATCGTCGCTGCACTTGGCGGGACACCGTCGCTACCGCGATAGCCGCCGAGTGCGCCGAAGAAGGCGCTGTGCGAGGGGCTGGTGTGCATGCCGTGCAAGCCGTTGATAATGTGCATTCGCTCCTTATAAGGTTCGAGTGCACTGATTGGCTCAGGAAGTTTAGCTTTCGCCAGCGAGCCGCTGCTGGTCATCCCTTCGGGAATACACGTCTTTGGATCGAAGCCCTGGTTCTGCATGAAGAAGATGACACGCTTTGGAGTCGTGTTACTACTGGCGGGCGAGGCCATTAGATGTCCGGGGACAAGCGCTGGGGCAAAGGCGGCACCGGCTGCGATTCCCTGCAGCATTTTTCGACGGTTGAGCATGATTGGTTTTTCCATGAGAGTAACGGCCAATTGGTTTGCTATTTGTGTTTCGGATGGAAGTTGTCGAAGTGTTTACAGTAACCACTTTGCTCTGCGGCAAGTTTCGCCCGAGGGGGAGATTACAGGCAAGTCTGAGTAAGTGGGGATTATAAGATAGATGCTTTCGGCGACGCATTTATTTTAGCAGACTAAGAAATCGCTGCAAGCGACTTCACATCAACAGCTTACGGCATGACGCCAGTCGCGAACATGGCGAACATCGCCATGGCGAACATCGCGCCAATCTGCTGTCGCACTCCCGCCTGATATACCGCCAGCGGGCCGTTGATGCCGCGGCGCGAGGTGGTCGACCACCTCGCTGGTCGACAAACTACGCTTCTCCTGTCACCTCCCCGCGTGGAAGTTGTCGATTTATCGACTGCCTCCATGATGGGGAAACGTCCTACGCTCTCGGACGACGGGTCACCGATCCTGTCGGTATCGAAACTGCTTTGATAAGACGATCTGCTCGATGACCGTGTTAATCTTGTAGCCGTCCTCTTTCACTTCGTGCACCATTTGTTCCAGTGACACTCGATCAAAGGGTTCGAGTTTTCGGCCCAAGGCGTAAGCAAACATTTCTTCCACGAAGTTCTGCCCAATTTCATCTCTATACAAATCAAGCAATAGCAGTTTCATTTCCCGAGGGGTCTCAAACGATTTACCATTGGGCATGACTCCCGCTGACACAACTGGAGCCTTATCAGGATAATGCGTTCGCCATCCTCCGGTCGCCGCAAAGTTTTCAAGTCCTAGCCCCAACGGATCGATCGCTTTGTGGCAGAAGATGCATTCCGGCTTGGAAACGTGTTGCCGAATCACCTCGGCAACAGACGGGTTCTGTTTAATTTTAAGTGCCTCACGCGCCATTTCGAGTGAAGGCACATTCGGCGGCGCTTCCAAATCCTTTCCAATGATTTTCCCCAACACCCACACGCCTCGCCGAATGGGACTGGTCCGGCTCTTCGAAGCCGTCAGACGCATGATGGCGGCACTCGTAATGATTCCGCCTTCCTGATCATTTTTTGTTTTGACAAGCACCGGCGGGTCATATCTCACCTTTCTGTCTTGGCTTTTGCTGAGCCTGTTTGACAGGACGTCCGCGTACAGGTTCTCTACTGCATTTGTACCGATTGGATCGTTTTCATGCCCAGGCGAACGCAAGACGGATGATCTTTTATAGATCCAATCACTTTGCACGATCTCTAAGACACTCTTGTCTGACTTAATCAGCTCGTCGAAGAAGAACAGGATCTCATCATAAGTCTCTCTGTTCCATCTTTCGTCCAAGAGGTATTCTCTGTTTGACAATAAGTCGTCGAAGCCGAGCCATTGTCCGGCAAAGTTCTCGGAGAGGGAGAGCCTCTTGGGGGAATTCAACATTCTCCCGATCTGTGACTTCAGAACGTCGTCTTTGAGCAGGCTTCCGTCCTGGCCAAGACGCAGTAATTCCTCATCCGGCGTGGTTGACCATAAGAAATACGACAGGCGAGTCGCCAGTTCCACGCCCGTAATCGGGTACGGCGTATCCAGATTCTTGCTTTCTTCGAATCGGTACAAGAATTCGGGTGATACCAGGACTATCTCAAAAACATGCTGAAGGCTTACATTACTGTCTTTTGAGACCTGGACATGTTTCTCATACAGCTCGTAGTAAGACTTCGTGTAGTCCTCCAAGCCGCTCCGCTTGCCGCGGTAGGCACGTAACACGAAGTTTGAGATGACTTGTCGGACCTCAGCCGCGCTGGCGTCGGTCGGAAACTCCGCCCGGCCCAAGACAGCTTTCTTGGCCGCCGAATCGTTGCTAAATATCGCCAAAGCGTGATGCGCGGCCGCGGCAAGTTCTTTCAGCGGCGGCTTGAGTTTTTCCATGCGATGCGCGTCGTTGTCAAACCCGGATTCGCCCGGAATGTCGGAGGGCACTAAGGATTCAATCTCGGATATATCGATGCGGTCTGCGATGACATCGCGATAGGGCACTTTGAGCTTAATCGATAAGACATCTTCCAGCGTGTTTTCAAATTCGTAACGCGTTAATCGTCGTAATAGCGCTGGACCGACATGTGGTTTCCCCTCGCGCAAAACAAACGACTGACGAAACCATTGTTGGATGGTTTCTTTTTCAGCGGGCTTGAGCGGCCCTTCGTCCGCTGGGGGCATTTCGCCACGAGCCACCATGTTCTCAAGCTTGATCCATAGCTTGGTGTACTCCCCGTCGGAAGCATTGCCATTCTGAAGGGCCAGCGTCAGATCGACGCCACCCTCTCTGGTGTCAGTGTCATGACAAGACATACACCGCTCATCGATCACTTCGGCGACGGCTGTAAAACTCGCAGCCAACGTGCGTTGAGGCCGCGAACCAACGGCGCAGGCAACGAGACAGGCGACGAAACCTATTACTCTAAATGGCGGTGTATTCATCCGAACCTAATTCAATTCGACTGTGTATTCAATTCGACTGTGTATTCAATTCGACTGTGTATTCAATTCGACTGTGTATTCAATTCGACTGTGTTGAGAACGACGATTGTGTTCTTCCCGTCAATCATTTTGTATCTGCCTGTCACGGTTACGACTTTGCCGACGCACCGATCGAATCGCAGTTTATGGTTGTTGCCGAATGAGATGCGTATATCCAGGTCGCTCTTGTCGGAAAGTCGCAACTGATAGTATTCCGATTCGGACTCAATACTGATTCGCAGCAGTCCCTTGGCAGTCATCGTTTCCGCATCACTCTTGACGATTGCCCAACTGCCGTCGTCCGGAGTAGCGGATTCAAAATTAGCTTTTTCAGTGATGCCAGCAAGTTGTCCGGTGGAATCGCCCAGGCTCGTTGCCTCAGCGCCCATGATATTCATGATCGTCAACAACAAGTTGGCATAAGGTTGGGCGTTGGGATGACGGACGTGCCGCCCCAGGTTGACTCTTCCGCCCGCGCCACCGGTCAAGACGAGCGGAAGGTCTGTCAGCGAGTGGTAGTCGCCATGCTTGATCCCTGAACCCCACAGGATCAGCGAGTTGTCGAACAAAGTGCCATTGCCTTCTTTTAAAGTCTTCATTTTGTCAATCAAATATCTCAATTGCGCTGTGTGCCAGATGTTGATCTTGTCGTAATCCGGCAAGACCTTTTTGTTTCGAACATGGTGCGATACGTAGTGAAACTCGGCATTCACACCCATGAAGTCATAATGGACACGGCTGTTAGTATTCGCGAGCATGCACGAGACAACCCTTGTCGAATCGCTCCAAAAAGCGAGTGCGATCAAATCGAGCATCGCCTTGACGCGCTGGCCAAGGTTACCCACTACCAGAGCCGGATCGATATTTGAGAACTTCTTGCCCAGGCTCGCAGCCCGACTATTCTGCCGAGCCCTTTGAATGTTGTTTTCCACATCTCGAATCGAATCGTAATACTGCTCCAAGACCAGTTTGTCGTGCGAGCTGACTTTCTTCGACAACGACGACGACGCTTCTTTCACCCCGTCCAAGACACTCAGCAATTCTTCCTGGCGGCCCACTTTCGCGACGTCCTTAAACATCATGTCGAAAGCGACCTGCGGATCGTGCTGGCCGCGCATAGGCCGGTTGCTTTTGTCGTACGACAAAACATTCAGCCAGGGATGCTGCTTCCAAACATTATCCGCCGTCAATTGCATCGATTTGATGGGCGTATCACTGCCAACTTGATCGGCGATTCTCTGGTCAAATGAATACTGGCTGCCACTCTTGTGGCCCGACGCACTCATGAACGTGCCCGGCGCATCCATGTGGTCCGATGAGCCCTGATTGTCGAGATTCCCTACGACCAGAATGTCGTCTTCAACCCCTGCCAGAGGCTGCAGGATCTTCGATAGTTCAAAGTCCGTTTCGGCTCCCCCAACGATGTCCCACGAATGGGGATTAACCCCGCACCCTTTGTACAAAACACACAATCTGACTGGAGGCGTTTCGGCGTGCTTGGCATAACTGACCGCGGGGGCCATGATGTCGAGCAGAGGCAGCGCGATGGACAACCCGGCGCCTCTCAAAACCGCCCGACGCGGAATAAGATATGACTTGCCTTGCATCGGCTAATCCTCCAAGTGAATCCGACATCGGAAGTGAATTTGGCTCTTCCATTTTTGGGATACAACGTAACCCGACGCGCCAGCAGGCAGACTGCTCGCTGAAGTTATGGAAACTGTTACTGTACACTAAGTCTTGAACCACAACTAATCCCTACAACAACACGCGCCAACAAAGAGGACCTGCCCAGAATCAACTCGCCACCACACAGATACCGTCGTAGATCATCTCGTTCCCAGCTCGCCAACTAACTGCCTCAGTAGACAAATCCCCTAGCAACCAAACTCCGCTTAAGCGTCTCGCCTTGAACACGGATTCAAGATCAGGCTCGTACCTCGCTGACCTAGAATCCTAAATAGTTGTCGGTCATTGGCCGCTGCCGAGGTCGCGTTCGTCAAAAATTCGTGCGCTATGAAATATTGCGAGAATATCGACCTTGTGGTTGGCCACGCGATAAATGATTCGGTAGTTGCCTTGGAGCACCTCACGCAAATCCTCGCGAGCAATCTCCGGAACGACCTCGCCAGAATATGGGAATTGTCGCAATCGTCCAACCGATAGTCGTAGTTTACGTACATAGGCCGACGCGGTGACAGGCGCATCACGGGCAATATGAGCGCGAACAGCACGCAAGTCTTCGCGAGACTGTCGTGTCCAGTAAATCTTACTGGGCATCTTCGGCCTCAAGCTCGTCCATGAATTCGTCGTGTTCCATCACATCGCCAGCATCGGCTTGGGCGATCCCCAGTTCGATCTTGCGGAGGAGGTAAAGTCGGTCGATGACATCGTCGAGCGAGACATTGTCATCGAGCGTCTGAATTAGCGAGATTGCTTTTTCTTTGGTTGTCACAGTAAGTCCTTTGGTTTTTGACCGACAACGGAAGGGTCTTTCCTCACCGCCGTTACCGAAGCTAGTAACTCTGAGTTACTAGAGATTGTACCAATGCGAACGCCCGTTGCCAAAGAGCGAAGGTGATCCGCAGCGACTAGCGTAAAAACCACGTTCAAGTGAGCCGCTGCGCGGCGTTTATTGTGGGGTAGTGTTGTGGGGTAGTGTTGTGGTAAATGGAACATTGGTTCCTGTAGTTACTTTACCCTATTGGAGGTTGTTATGGTCGTCAAAAAAGCCACGGTTCGCGGCGTTTTGAGACTCAACTAGCAAAGCGATTCCGGGAAGATCTGCTGCTGGACGACAAAGCGGATAAGTCCATTCGGTCTTATCTATACGCAGTCGCTCATTTGGCCGAACATTTCGGCCGTTCGCCAGATCAACTGACCGAGGCGCAAGTTCGCCAGTATCTGTTGCTGCGACGTAAGCAACTGGCGCTCAATTCCATGCGACCGATACTTGGCGCTATCAAGTTTTTCTACCGGGTAACGGCGCCCAGGAACTGGGCTACGCTCGCAGCGATGCGGCTCCCCAAGGGACGCACTATTCCAAAAGTTCTAATACCTGAAAGGTGTTGGCACATCATTTCGGCCGCCGAAACTCTGCATCTGAAAGCCGCCTTGCAGGTCGCCTATACCTGTGGACTGCGGAACATCGACACGCGGCATCTACGGCCGATCGATATCGATAGTGATCGCATGCTGTTGCGCGTCTGTCATAGCAAGGGACGTCACCAACGCACCGTTCCTTTGTCGCAAAGTACCCTCGACGTCCTTCGCCAATACTGGAGCGAGCATCGTAACCCCCATTGGTTGTTCCCTTCGCGAGCCAACTTGAAGCAGATCGGCGCCGCCGTCAAGCCGACCAGCGAACGGGCGCTACAACGCGGACTCAGCCTGATCGTCAAGTCGCTCGGTTGGAGCGACGCCGGGATTGTCTTTCACACATTGCGCCATTCGTACGCGACCGCTATGCTCGAACAGGGTGTGAACCTCAAAGTCCTGCAAACTTACTTGGGCCATAAAAATCTGCAAGCGACCGAGGTCTATTTACATCTGACTCGCAACGCGGACGAAGCCGCGCGGCGAATTGTCGCGGCAATCATGAATGGCCCGCCCCAGTCAGACCTTTCATCCAAGGGACCGACGGAGCGGCCCTGATGCTCGGCGTCAGCAATGTCCTCAAGCGTTACGGCTCGCAATACATCCAACGCTACGGTCACAACATGACCACTCAGCACAAAAAGGTATTGCGGGCAGTAATGGCGTGCCGCGAACAACAACTCGGCACCATCCGTTATCAATGCGCCGGTTGCGGGCACGATCAAACCGTTCCCCGTAGCTGTTGCAACCGCCACTGTCCTGCCTGTCAGTGGCAGGAGCAGCAGGCGTGGTTGGCGAGGCAGCAAGCTCGCAGGTTACCATGCCACTACTTCATGATCACCTTCACGCTGCCAGCGGAACTACGTCCGGTAGCACTGCGTTATCCGCGCGAAGTCTACTCCGCCTTGTTTTCTTCCGCGGCCGAATCGCTCGTCCACGGCGCCAAGAATGAACGCTTCGTCGGTGCAACGCAGTGCGGTTTCGTCGGCGTGCTCCATACGTGGGGACGAGACCTGTCGTTTCATCCGCACCTGCATTTCCTAGTCGCCGGCGGTGGCAGCGACGCGTCCGGCAAGTGGCGAAGTAGTCGCGTCAACGTGTTCGTTCCCGAGCAAGTGCTGGAATCGCAGTTCAAGTCGAGGTTGAAAGAAAAGCTGCGGCAAGCGGGATTGCTCGACCAAGTCCCAGACTCCGTTTGGCAAGGTCGCTTCGTCGTCAACAGCAAGGCGGTC
>JBLHLE010000120.1:0-10899 GCA_047620805.1 Pirellulaceae bacterium | reverse complement strand
CTAACGATGTTTGGGACTTAACACAAGACATCATCCGCAACCTGCGGAGATGAAATCAACCAAACAGCTGTTCCTGAGCTAGCACTGCCAGACGCAAAGAATGGAGCGATTTGGTGGGCTTTGAAAAAGAATCACCGACTTGCGACTCGATTCACTGGCTAGCGAATTCGCGGGTGCCGATGGGGTTTCGAGAATTGCGACAAGTTTACTGTCGCTGAAATTGAGTTGAATACGATTGGCGGGCTCGAACGGCGGCGGCGATTCGAAGTTCTGCTTACAGTCACAACGGTGTTGGAGTTGGTCCTGCGAGTCGCAACAGCCTCGCACCGCAGTCGACTTCTTTCGGCACTTTGGGCACTTAGGAATTGCGTCGCCGTCTTTGTCGTCACCGAACTCGCAATCTTCGCCGTGTAGCACTTCTGCACAACAGCACGTCATCGTCACGCGAGGTGCGATAATGCCGAGGCAAAGAATGATGGCTAAGACACGAGAAAACATTAAGAGTCCCAAAACTTTATAAAATAGAACCAGCAGCGTTCAGTACGAAAACTTTGTTCGGCTGGAATTCTAGACGACTTGGCCTTCGAAGTAACCCGAATTCACTGTCAAAATGGACGAAACGCGATTATTTTCCGACCTATACCTTGCCTCATAAGAGGGGGCATTCGCCAGCAGATCTCTAATTATAGACTCGACTGCTTCGATGAATCGTTGGCTATCTCACGTTTTAGACATTTTCTACTACGAAAATGTTCATCGAGCGGGCGCCGTGGGCACCGATCACGAGCGATTGTTCAATATCTGCCGTCTTTGACGGGCCGGAGATGAACACGCCAAACACTCCCCCCACATGTTCAATACGAGCGTACGCCTCGTGCATATTGTTGACCAGCTCCGACTTAGGGATGATCAGCGATATGTGCTGAGACAGAAATAGAACGACGCGGTGCTTGATTTCTTTGTCAGTTATCCAAATCGCTCCATTTTCAGCGACGCCGAAATGTCCGCGAGCGACGGCAAAGTCGACGTCCTCGAGATGGTGAGGATCTTCGATTGCAGCGAGATCGACGTTACCTGCAACGCCCTCGACAAGCGAGCAGATCTTTTTCGCATCGCGATATGCCGGGACTTCGCGAAGCAGGTTTTGAACGTCGTTCATGCCGTCAACGAAATGGCACTGGCCACCAACCGCAGCAACCGCTTGCTCGAATTGCGCGTTGACGTCCTCGTACTGGATCCAAGCCTGCTCCAAACTGGGAAGTGCTGGTTCAGGCAAGAGGTCCTTGCGGAGGGCCTTAAGAATCTTGCTTTTGTGCGTCATTTCGTTTCTTGAATTGTTGGCGGAAGCTTTGTTTGGGCATTGCGGGGAGATCTCGCTGTTTACCCCAATCGTTGAAACGGTTGTAAACCAAGAATCGGGGTAGCAGGGGCATGATGCAACGGGCCATGCTACCCATCAAAGTGAACAGCCATGTGTTGCGAAGAACGATCGAGGCTAACTTCATGCTCATCCGCTTCGACCAGGGCAGTAGTTTTCGTTCTGCGATCTTGCCGCGCCATTTCAGTAACTGATGATGCAGATCAATTTTTACGGGGCAGACGTCGCTACAACTGCCGCAAAGGCTGCATGCGAACGGCAAACTCGAATGTTTCTCAGCATCCATTGCCGGTCCGAGAATGGAACCGATCGGGCCTGGAACGGTGTTGTTATAACTGTGTCCGCCGCTGCGGCGATAAACGGGGCAAGTGTTCATGCACGCGCCACAACGAATGCAACTAAGAGAACGGCGGAAGTCGTCGCTTTGCCTTAATTCACTGCGACCGTTGTCGAGCATAATAATGTGAAGTTCGCCGCCGGCGGTTGGTCCGTGGAAGTGGGACGTATACGTTGTGATTGGTTGACCTGTCGCCGAGCGCGCGAGTAAACGCGTGAAAACGGAGAGGTCCTCTGCACGCGGAATCAACTTCTCAATTCCCATGCAGGCGATATGCAACTTGGGAAGCGATGTTCCCAGGTCGGCGTTTCCTTCGTTGGTGCAAACGACGATGCCACCCGTTTCGGCGATCGCGAAGTTGACACCAGTAATTCCCGCGTCTGCGGCAAGGAACTTTTCGCGGAGGTGTTGTCGAGCGGCTTCGGTCAAGTATTCAGGGTCCGACGATCCCTTTTCGGTACCCAAGTACTCGTGGAACAACTCGCCGACTTCTTCCTTCCTAATGTGAATCGCGGGCAGCACGATATGACTTGGAGGCTCGTTGCGGAGTTGCACGATTCGCTCGCCAAGGTCCGTGTCGACGACTTCAATGTCGTGCTTTTCCAAGAATGGATTGAGGTGACATTCCTCCGTTAACATCGATTTACTTTTAACAATCCGCTTCACGTTATGCTTCTGAAGCAACTCTAGAACGATCCGATTGTGCTCTTCGGGAGTTTGCGCCCAATGTACGACGGCGCCAAGTTTGGTGGCTTGTTCTTCAAACTGTTCGAGGTAGTCAGCGTGTTTGGAGACCATGTGAGCTTTGATTTCCGAAGCCGTTTCTCGCAACGTCTCCCACTCCGGAACGGACTTCGCTGCGACGTCGCGTTTCGACCGCACAAACCAGAGCGATTTGTCGTGCCATTGTGCGCGATCTTTATTGGCGACGAATTCAGCCGCCTCAGCCGGATGGTATTTTTTCGTGGAGCTCATTTGACTACCTCTCGGCCAGCCAGAATCTCGGCGATGTGCATGACGTGGATCGGCTTTTTCTGCCGATCAATCAAGCCTTGCAAGTGCATTAAACAGGACATGTCGGCGGCCGTCAGGACGCTGGTACCAGACTCCTCGTGGTCGGCAATTCGATCTTGTCCCATCATACAGGAGACGGCTTCTTCACTGACCGCGAAAGTTCCGCCAAAGCCACAGCACTCGTCCGGACGACTCAAGTCAACCAGCTCCAGGTCGTTGATCATCTCCAAAAGCTGGCGGGGCTTGTCGGGTGTTTGCGACATTAATTCGGACGCGGAACCCATTCGCAGTTCCCGCAGGCCGTGGCAACTTTGGTGCAAGCCGACACGATGCGGGAAGGAAATGTCCAGCGATTCGAGTTTCAGCACGTCAGTCAGGAACTCACACAGTTCGAACGTCTTGTTCTTAAGTTCCTCGAATCCAGGGACGCCTCCCAAAAATTCTTCGTAGTGGTGTCTGACCATCGCGACACAACTGCCCGACGGAGCAACTACGTATTCGTATTCACTGAACACTTGCATGAACTTCACGGCCAAGGGCTTGGCGTCGTCATTGCATCCCGTGTTGGCCATGGGCTGGCCGCAGCAAGTTTGAGTAGCGGGGAAGTCCACCTCGACTCCCTGCCGTTCGAGAACCTCGACCGTCGCCATGCCCACATCGGGGTAAACCTGGTCAACGTAACAGGGAATGAATAGTCCAACTCGCATAGATTTGTCTGCAAGATTCAGTGTTAAAGTATCAGTCGTTTAGGCAATTTGTTCGCGCTTGGAACAACACGTCCCTCGAAGCTGAAATGCACAGCATTATTGCTTCGCGTCAAGTGTTCGGCGGAGCATCTAGATTAATCGATGCTCATGAGATTCGCGAGGGTGGTTGGAAAGGCCGGGATTCGGGCACTTTGCTGGCGAAATGGAAATGGTAGAGATTTATTGACGTCGCAGCGAGCGAGAGTTGTACGACTATTTATTCGCGGTCGGATTTTCTGGAGGCGGAGCCAACAAGCCGGTCTCCGTGCGTTCGATGGTGAAATGTTTCGACCAACGACGTTCGCCATCGCGAAAATTGACCGTATTGACTTGGTCGTCGAGTCGATCGAAGAAGACGGTATTTGCGATCACATAGTTTTCGCGTCGCGAAGGAATGTCGAATTCAAAGTAGACCCAAGCCCATTTTCTAGCGATTTCTTTGCCAACCCAGTGCAACTTCAATGCTTTTCTGTCGGCTTTTGATTTAGTTGCTGCTTCGACTTTTTCCGCTTTTTCAAATGCTGTACCTGTTTCAATAATGCGGAAGTTCGCTGCGAGGTAACTTACGATGAGTTGATCTATGTTCTTAGTCTTGTCGAGGTCGACGGGCTTGCCTTCGATTTGTCGAAGGACGGCTTCGAGATCGACGGGATGGAGACGCATTGCGACTTCGATCTTATTGGTTTTGGCATTGAACTCTGCTTCGGCGATACTGGCGTGGAATGGGTGCGCAGCGGCGGTCGTCGTCATGACGAGCAAACAGGAGGCAGTGAGTGCTAGTGATATTGCTACGGAAAGTTTATTCATTTGTCTGCCGTTACTGGCTCTGCGGTTTCAGATTTGATTTCGCTTTCAGGTTTTTCTTTGTCCGGCTCTTCTTTGTCCGGTTTTTCTTTGTCCGGCTCTTTAGCGTCTGCGGGTTTATTTTCAGCGTCAGCCTTTTTCATCGCTTCCTTTTTCTTTTTTTCTTCTGTCTGCTTTTTCTTGGCGGCCGCGGCTTTCTTGAGGGCATCGGCTTCGCGCTTCCGCCGGTCCTGGTCGTTTTTCATTTCGTTCTTGCTAGGTTTGGGGTCCTTGAATATTTGGAATCGTGAACGAATGATACGTCGGGGGAAGAAGTTGTTTTCGATTTCGACGTCGGCGGTCTCGCGGTGGGGGTCTAGTGAAATGCTTTCCAACTCCCGGTCGGTAATTACCAATTTGGAAACAGTTTCATGATTGCGGCGCCAGATTTCCGCGGGAATGCGAATCTCTTCCGTCTTCTTGTCCGGAAAGTTCAGTTGCAAGATGACGGGCATGACAAGTCCGCCGACGTTCTTGAGGTCGATGACATAGAAGAACTTCTTGTTGTTTAATAACGCTTTTTCTTCTTCATCCAATTTCTTAAGCATTTCCTGATAGGACTTGATATCGCTTTCCGTGACATCGAGTTGGTCGTAGGTATTGTAGAAGTCCTTCAGCTCTGGATAGCGATTGACTCGTTTAATGAGTGGTTGATTCCGAGTTTCCGAAAGCGTTTCCGGCTCGTCGTCTCGTTTCTTTCGATCTTCACCCTTGTCGATTTTCGGATCGCCGGACTTACTGGTGAAGAGCTTGACGTTTTCGATGGAGATGTCGCAATGTTCGGTTGTGTAGAACCAGCCCCGCCAGAACCAATCGAGGTCGACTCCAGATGCGTCCTCCATCGTGCGGAAGAAGTCGGCGGGCATCGGACGCTTGAATTTCCAGCGGCGGGCGTATTCCTTAAAGGCGTAGTCAAACTGTTCGCGTCCCAGGACGGTCTCTCGCAGCACGTTTAAGGCCGTCGCGGGCTTGCCATAGGCGTTATTGCCGAATTGCAGGATCGACTCGGAGTTGGTCATGATCGGAACCTGGCCCGAACTCTTCATGTACTCAACGATTTGTTTGGGTTCACCGCGCCAAGATGGATAGTCATCCTCCCATTCCTTCTCGGAAAGATACTGTAAGAAAGTGTTGATTCCTTCGTCCATCCACGTCCATTGCCGCTCGTCGCTGTTGACGATCATGGGGAAATAGTTGTGGCCAACTTCGTGAATGATGACAGAAATAAGTGCATACTTGGTACGTTTTGAGTACGTGCCGTCTTCCTCGGGACGCGGACCGTTGAAACAGATCATGGGATATTCCATGCCGTATACGGGGCCGTTTACGGATATTGCCACGGGGTAGGGGTAGGCGAATGTATATCGAGAATAGACGTTCAGGGTATGAATGATGGAGTGAGTCGAGTACTTGCTCCACAGTGGTTCACCTTCCTTGGGGTAGTAGGACATGGCCATGACATGATTGCCAGCGACGATGTGTCCCTGCGCGTCCCAAATGAACTTACGGGACGAGGCAAACGCGAAGTCGCGAACTCGCTCAGCTTTGTAGACCCACGTCTTCTTGCCCGCAGGCTTTGATTTTTCGTTCTCTTTGGCTTCCGCTGGCGTCACGATAAATACAGGTTTCTTTGCGGTGCGGGCCTCTTCAAAGCGTTTTTGTTGCTCCTTCGTTAATACTTGTTTGGGGTTTTGCAATACGCCGGTCGAGCCCACGATATGGTCGCTAGGAACGGTGATACTGACCTCGTAGTCGCCTATCTCCAATGTAAACTCGCCGCGGCCAAGGAACTGTTTGTGCTGCCAGCCGTGGACGTCCGTGTAACTGACCATCCGTGGAAACCAGTGTGCGATCTCGTAGAGATAGTTGCCATCCTTCTCGAAAAACTCAAAGCCTGTGCGAGCGCCAACTTTTTTGGAGTCGTTGATTTCGTAATTCCAGCCGATGGAGAATTCGACCACCTCCGCGGTCTTAAGTGGCTTGGTCAATTCCAATCGCATCATCGTCTTGACGACGCTGTACTTCATCGGTTTATTGAGAGGGTCGGTTACCGAAGTGATCTTAACGCTGCCATCGAACGTTGCGTTGGCCAGCGTACGGCGGAGGGAGCGGTAAGAAACTTTGTCGGCAAAACTCGGGGAAGTCGCGATTAGCGATGAATCGGACTGGGGGTGGAAAATATTGTTGTCGATCTGCAGCCACAAGTAGCGAAGAGTATCCGGCGAATTGTTGGTGTACTTGATAGTTTCCGAGCCGATAATCCGCTGATTCTTGTCGTCGAGTTCGACCTCGATTTTGTAGTCCGCTTGCTGCTGCCAGTAGCCGCGTCCGGGAGCGCCAGATCCGCTGCGAACATCGTTGGGCGTCGGCAGGATTTCCTCGAGTTGACGAAACTTGTCCTCTTGATTGTATTTGCGATTTGGAAACGGTTGAGCCCAAGCTTGAGTGGCCAGAATTTGAATGCCCAGAATTTGACTACCCAAAAGTTGAGTGACCAATAGCAGGGCGGCAAAAAGAGATACACCCGTACAAACGGATCGTCGGCGTGGAATGTTCTTCATGTTGGATCTCGAGGTGGTGTTGAGGCGATCTAGATTTGCTGAGCGAGTTGTCTTGACGATTGCGGTGTTGCCCGCATCTTGCCAGCGGACTGGAATCAATTGGATTGTATGCTGGAATCAGTTGGATTGTATGTAGTTAAAGGCAATCCTGCCATCATTCGATTATACTTTGCTGCCGCTGAAACTTTCGCTTCAGCGGGCGGGAAGCGGAAAAGAACCCAACTGCGAATTGGTACAGCTTCTACGACAACACTGTCGTTCATATGGTTCGGAGGGATGATACAAATACTGACGCATTCACGGGATAGGTCATTGCCGATTGACGGGAATGTTCTAAGATTGATGGCTGGACCAGAATTGGAGGGGTCAGCCGTCTGACTGACCGATATCGTTCCAGATGCTTTACGGAGGTCGTTGCGATGCCAATTTATGTTTATGAAGTGATTACGGAAAACGGTGAAGACGGGGAGCAGTTCGAATTACTGCAAAACGTTGACGAGCCCGTGTTGAGCAAACATCCCGAGACGGGGGAGCCCGTGCGGCGAGTTTTCTCCGCTCCCAATATCGGTGGAGTTTGGTCCGAGTCGGCGATGCACAAGAGCGTTAATGACGACAAGAAGTTAGACCGATTAGGCTTCACCAAATACGTGAAGTCTGAAAAAGGTGTCTACGAGAAGAGAGCGGGGAAGGGCCCCGATATCATCAAACGCGACTAGCTGCATCGTCTACGTTGAGAATTATTAGTGAAAGTGGAGCCAATAGCCGGAACGGCCCTGTCGGTGTTTCGCACGTTTGGCTCCCGTCCCCTTTCACCGCAAAGCAACAGTTGGATGTACGTCTAATGTCAAATGCTCGTTCTTCCGCCGACGGAGGTTGCTACCCAAATACCCGCCTGCGTAGAGTTCGGCAATTCGATTGGTCTCGGCGACTCGTTCAGGAAAACAAACTTTCCGTCGACGACTTAATCTGGCCCGTTTTCGTGCATGAAGGCGAGCAGAAGCGAGAGGCGATTCCATCAATGCCTGGCGTCGAACGGCTCTCGATCGATCTGATGCTGGATGCCGTTAACGAAGCGAAGTCGCTGGGGATTCCAGCCGTCGCTCTGTTTCCCGCCACCGATCCGTCACTAAAGACAGACGCCGCCGAGGAAGCTTTTAATCCAGACAATCTCGTCTGTCGGGCCGTCCGAGCGCTGAAGCAATCTTGTCAGGGAATCGGCGTTCTTTGCGATGTAGCCCTCGATCCGTATTCAAGTCACGGGCAAGACGGTCTGGTTCGCGATGGCTACGTGGTCAACGATGAAACAATCGAAGCTTTGTGCAAGCAATCGATTGTGCAAGCCGAAGCTGGCTGCGATGTGATCGCACCTTCCGACATGATGGACGGCCGAATCGGTGAAATTCGCAAGGCATTGGACGGAGCGAATTTTCAACACGTTCAGATCATGGCGTACTCCGCCAAATACGCGTCGGCTTTCTACGGTCCCTTCCGAGACGCGGTTGGCTCCAGCGGAAATCTTGGCAGCGGCGACAAACGTACTTACCAAATGGATCCAGCCAATACGGACGAAGCTATTCGCGAAGTTGCACTCGATATAGCTGAAGGCGCCGATATGGTCATGGTCAAACCCGGTATGCCGTATTTGGATATCGTACGTCGCGTCAAAGATGAATTTGGCGTGCCAACTTACGCTTATCAAGTAAGTGGCGAATACGCGATGCTCGCTGCCGCTGCCGCAAACGGTTGGCTCGATCGCGATAAAGTTGTCGCCGAAAGCCTATTGGCGTTCAAACGCGCCGGTGCCGACGGAATACTCACCTACTTCGCTGTCGAAATGGCCAAACGATTGGCCTGATTCGAGGTCATTCCGTAACTTTCGCGTTCATTGAATCCGACTTCGGTCGCGCTCACCTCGCGCGATTCCAACAGTCGCCCGCTTGCTCCGTCGTTGATTCTTCGTCACGATGACTCGTAGTAATAGTTCAATTGCGACGAGGAGCCCCAATGGGAAATCTGCAAACAGGCTTGGGAAATCGGCAAACAGGCTTGGGGAATTGGCAAACGGGGTACTGCACCAATGTTCACGCAGGTGCGGACCTCCAAGCAACGCGTGCGAATCTGCAGCAACACGCGCTGTCGGTACGCGATCAATTCGCAGGCAGCGAAGCCATGGGCGTCGGGTTGTGGCTTTCTGCCGCGGCTGCGAACTCGTTAGTAGATGACCAAGGTATCGATGAGTTTCGTCAATGGCTGGAAACCGAACGTCTTGTTCCGTTCACAATGAACGGTTTTCCATATGGCGACTTTCATCAGCCCGTCGTGAAGCACCTCGTGTACCAACCGACGTGGTATGAGCAGACCCGACTGGATTACACCAACACACTCGTCGATATACTCGATCAGATTCTGCCAGCCGGTATCGAAGGTAGCATCTCCACGCTTCCAGTCTGTTGGGGGAACCCTGGTCCGTCGGAAGATCAACGCCGCGAAGCTGCACGATTATTGCGAGCGGCAGCCGACCATATGGCGCGGACGGAAAGCGAGCGCGGCAGGCTCATTTATCTGTGCATCGAACCGGAGCCGGGCTGCTTTATGGATCGCGGCGAAGACATTGTTAGATTCTTCGAGCAGGACGTCCTGCCTGGCGGGAACGAAGAGATCATCAGGCGGCACCTACGAGTGTGCCACGATGTTTGCCACGCCGCGGTAATGTTTGAAGAACAAACAGATGTTCTACAACTTTTCAGAGATCGCGGCTTAAAGGTCGGAAAGGTTCAGGTCTCATCTGCAATCAAGCTACGGCTGGACGGTAAGACGCACGACGAGCGACAGGCGGCGCTCAACCAGCTGCGGGAATTCGCGGAAGACCGTTACCTGCACCAAACGGTTTGGCGAACCGCGGCGGACGATTTGCGGTTTTTCGAGGATTTGCCGGCAGCGTTAGCGGAGCTTGAAGCAAATCCAGCCATCGCAGGTGAAGTCCGCGTTCACTTCCACGTCCCCATCTTTGTTGAGAACTTTGGGCACCTTGGCACGTCCCAGCAGGAAGTTATTGACTGTATCCAAGCGACCAGCAGTGACGAGGAGTTGACCCATTACGAGGTGGAAACTTACGCCTGGGGCGTCTTGCCTGAGGAACTTCGCCAAGAGAACTTGGCGGCGGGAATCGCCAAGGAACTGGAGTGGTTTCGCGACCTGGCGGAAAAAGTTGACAGGTGAATTTCGGATAGTTAGTTTGGGGGGAACTGTAGCAGCACTTCTGATCGCCGCACACTATCCTGTATCCAGTCTCTGCAAACCTTGTCTTTCCCCAAGTTTTGAGGGTAACTTTGTTCGGCATGCTTTTTCGGCCAATGGTTAAACGAATGAATAACTTGGGTAAAGACAAACTCTTGAACTAACAGTTTTGAATCTTGAAATTAAATAGCTTAGCACTCAACGAGGAAGTATTCGTGAGCTCTACATCCAGAATCCCATCCACTCCGTCTGTCACTTTCCAAATATCGGTGAGGCTACTCAGCACAATAATGTTGGTGCTTTGTACCACGGCCGTGCTGCTGCCAGTTGGCGTGTCGGCACAAATACGCTCGCAACTTCCCGAGATTTCGGTTTCCAAAGAACGCAGCACAAGCAAAGTTGTCGAAGTTCCTAAACCGGAGGAGGCGGTGAAGTCCGGTCCCAAGGCCGAGTGGATTTGGGGGAAGCCGAACCCCAGCGACGGGGAAGAATTCTTCTTGCGGAAGAGTTTCAATGCCAACGTCAAAAAGGCGAAGTTGACCGCCACCTGTGACAATCACATGATTGTTTGGGTTAACGGAACGCAAGTCGCGGCAAGTGACACTTGGGACACTCCGGTCACCGTTGACATCAGCAAGTCGCTCAAGCAAGGCGAAAACACGATCCTTGCCAAGGTCAAAAACGACGGCAGCCTTGGTGGTTTCGCATTGACGTTGAAATTGGATGGTGATGCGACTTCATACGTTATTAGCGATAAGACGTGGGAAGCGGCGAAGGATAAAA
>JBLHLE010000119.1:0-10906 GCA_047620805.1 Pirellulaceae bacterium | reverse complement strand
GCTGGGATTAGTTGCTTTGGCTTACAATCACCTGACGGGTGAGACGCCGCCGCTCGAGTCGCCCGCGAAATCGGAATTGGGAGGCATTCATTGGTTTGCCACGCTCATGCCTGCTTTGGAATTCGCCGAGCGGACCAACCGGCCCATCTTGTTCATGTCCGCAGCTCCGCATTGTGGTGGCGTATCAGGTGTTTGGTGACCCGGCAAGCAACAAACGGACAGGAGTTTCCTGACCCAGCCAAGTGTTGTCAAAGCATCTCGCGATTTTGTTTGCGTTCGTCTCACTACGTATGAGAACGCTGAAGAAACTGAATTCATGCGGAGCATATTCGTGTCTCGCAGCGGCAATATCGAAAATACAACCTTCAGCATTTTGACGCCGGACGGCAAGAAGTCACTGGTTCGAGCTGGTCGTTCTCCCGATTGGAGTTTTCGGAACGCAGCGGCGATGGCCGTCGAAATGAATCAGATAACTCAGAAATACAAAAATGCTAAAGAACTCTCCGAAAGCGATCCGCCGCTCCCTCTGGCCGCAGATGTGCGACTCGGAGTGAACATCGCTGCAGGCGATAACGTGCCCGTCGCCATTTTATACGCGGAGACCGAGAGCGAACGCGCAACGCTCACTCAGCGTGTCGCTCGACTAGCTTGGCAGACAGAGTTTATCGGCCGTTTCTGCTTCGCGGTCGCGAATGAAGTTGCCGAATTAAAGCCGCTTGGTGATCTCGAAGTCAAGAGTGGAATTTTCGTAGCTCGACCCGGCCAATTCGGCACGACTGCGACGCTCCTCAGCCAAGCGAGTATTGACGCTACCGATGATCAGCTCGCAGAAGCCATGCGGAAAGCGGCTGATCAGTTTAAGCCTCTAATGAAAAAGCAATTTAAAAATCACGTTCGCGCGGGCATAGAGAATTCGGTTTTTTGGGAAACGAAACTGCCCGTGACAGACGCCATGGAGAACCGCGCCCGTCAACGAACGAAGCAGCAGCTCGAGAAACAATAATGGTGTCGCCGACAGGCTCTCGCTATATTTACTGCGAAGCATAAAGGAAGAAGACACCGTTCATCAGCGGGTCGTCAGCGGGTCGTCAGCGTGCGGTGAACATATTGGTCTCCGTTCCTGGTCTCGATTCTTGGGCAGGGCGTCGAAGTATTCGCCGGTATTTTTAATTGGTTCGTTTCGAAACAGAGCCCGCCGTCGGTTTGAAAATGGACATTGGGAACAAACGGTAGATTGAAAATGATGATACGCCGAGCCACAATTGACGATCTCGAGCAATTAGCTGAAATGTTTGACGGATACCGGCAATTCTACGGTCAATGTCCAGATGTTGAGTCGGCGAGTGATTTTCTGCGGCAACGTTTGGAGAATGAAGAGAGTGTCATTTACGTTGCGGTTGACGGCGACGACATCGTAGGACTGACTCAGCTTTATCCGACGTTTTCTTCTGTTTCGATGCGGCGGGTCTGGATTCTTAACGATCTGTTTGTACTCGCTGCCGTTCGAGCGAAAGGGATTGGCGCGTCACTACTTCACGCGGCTCGGGCTCATGCGATCGAGACAGGTGCTGTCCGGTTGGTGTTGGCAACAGCGAAAGACAATCGGCAGGCCCAGTCGCTGTACCGAAAGCTCGGATGGCAAGCTGATTCGTTCTTGCACTTTGAACTGCCGGTTAGATGATCGATTCTGGGGCATTTCGCCAGGCGGACGGTTTCTTGACTGCCGCTTTTTAGTCGTGCGCGACAACGCGACCAGTGTCGAGCGCCCTCGAAATTTCCCGATCGATCTCGAGTAACTCGTTGCGCAAGTTGTCCCGATCTTTATTTGCGACGGGCATCAGTGGCAAGAGGATTTGTTCGCTGCAAATATCGCTTTGAGAGAGGCAGTATTTTAACGCTCCCATGATATTCATGTGTTTGCCGTCGGGGAAATATAGCTTCTCAACTACTCGCTGCACCAGCGATGAAAGCTGTTGGACCCTATCGGCATCGTCGCGGACGGCGGCTCGGTAGAGTTGCACGTAAAGGTGCGGGAATAGATTGGCTCCGCCACACACTCCACCGTCACTACCCAGGTCGACCGCCGTGTGTAGTTTTTCTTCGGGACCGATAAGAACTGAGAAGTCGTCGGACTTCAGTTCGTTACAGAGACGCTTGAAGTAGTCGAGGTCGCCGGAACTATCTTTCATGCCAACGATGTTTTGATGCTGTGCCAGACGATGACAGGATGCCATGCTCATCTCGATGTTGGTACAAGACGGCATGTTGTAGAGAACAACGGGCAGCGGTGACTGATCGGCCAACGCGATGAAGTACTCTTCCATTTGTGCAACGGGAACGGGAAAGTAAAACGGTGCGGCTGCAACAACCGCCGTGGCCTTACAGGCACTTGCATGCTCGCACAGGTGGAGTGCTTCGGTGAGGCTGGTATCTGTGACACCTACCAATACTGGGATTCGTCCACCCACATGTTCGCAAACTGTTTCCACTAGTTCGTAGCGAAGCTGATAGGACAGGCTGGGACCCTCACTCGTTGTGCCGAGTAAGAACAGTCCCGATACGCCGCCGTCAATCAAGTGATCGACGAGTCGTCGGGTGCCGTCTGAATCCAATTCCGTACGACTGCGTAGCGGAGTGATCATGGGCGGAATAATGCCACTGAGTTTCATAGTGATAACTTGATAGTGATAACTTGATAGTGATAACCTGATAGTGATAACCTGATAGTGATAACGTGAGTGTCGAGTTTCCACGTGAGTGCTGAGTTTCCACGTGAGTGCCGGGGTCCTACGACAGCGTATCGCAGTGCTGTTGAGAAGAAAAGCAGATCTAAGAGCTCCTCGCGGTTTTGTCGAGACATGGCGGGGCTAAATCGGTTTATTCGTTTCAATCGGAAGCGATTGACCGTTAGCCGGCAGCGACCGGGATTGGATCGTCTTGGAATCGCCGTAGTTGTTTTGGGTAGAATTCGTTTGATGGATCTAGCTCGATGCAACGCTTTGCATTCTTGACTGCATTCTCTCGATCTCCCTTTCGGAAGTAGACTTCGCCGAGTGTGTCGATGTACGACGCGCGTTCGGGCGCCACTTCGGTAGCCTTGAGGGCGAACTCAAGCGCTTTATCGAGACGGCGATTGCAGTTGGCCGCGAGCCAGGCGGCGTTGTTGAGATGAAGTGCGCTGGTGGGGAAGTCGTCGAGTATTTTCTGGTGGACCCCGAAGGATTTCTGAAAAAGTTCGTTTGCAGCCTCGTGTTGTCCCGCCTCGTCCAGCAGCGGGACGACTTCGATTGGGAGATTTACTTCTAGTGGAACGTACGCTTGGCTGTGATTAATCGCAGCAACTGCTTCGACGAATTTCTTTTCTTTAATGAACCCTTTTGCTCGGCTTTTCGCGACCAAGTGCGGAATTGAAAGATAGTGGTTTGGCTCGGTGAAACTGGATTGAGTGCGGAGCAGATAGATCAGCCAGCGTTCCCAGTGATCCGCCGCCGTTGCTGGATCTTCCTCGTTGATTGCGTTTCCGATCTGACGATTCGCGTAACTGACGGTCCAGGCGAACTCGCCTGTGAGCGCAGGAGGAGATCCGAAGCGAGTGATGGTGCGCCATTGTTCGAGGGCGTGTTGCTTCAGTCCGGCGTTGTCGAGGTCAGTGGCCAAGTCGCGTCGATGTTTGGCGTTTGCCAAGGGGACTATCTTGGCAAGTGTCATGAGACGTTCACCATCATTGGAACCGAGTTTCGAGAGGGCGTACCCTTCGAGATACAAAGATCCAGCTTTAAGTTTATCGGCATTCCAGGCGGCTCGATACATTTTTGCGGCCTCGCGCCAACGTTCGTGTTCGGCGTACAGACCGGCAAGTTCCATCCAAGTTTTCGCGTCGGGGAATTTTTCACCGAGCACTAGCAAGTACTTTTCGGTCAACTCGACCGACTCGAAGTGTTTGCACAAATCGGCAATTGCCTTGAGCAGGGTCGCCTGTTGTATAGTCGGTAGTTGTTCGACATATTTCAAAGCGGCGGCGGTTGTCTCTGCCAGTTGTTTCTTGGTCGCAGCTTCGTCTTCCGGATAGAACAACTCATGCAGTTTTTCCAGGCGTTCGCGATGTGTCGCTTGTTTGTTCTGGTGTTGAATGACTTGCCACCAACTCCAGGCGGTTTGATAGTCTTTTGGATGGAGTGCCCAGATGACGGAATTCGTCCGTTTGGGTTCGAGTTCAATTGCCTTCGCGCTGTGATCGAGCGCTCGCTCGTAAAGACCCAATGTGAGTTCCGTTTTCGCCAAGCTGCGAAGTTGATCTGCGTTTTCTTTGTTGCTGACTGCGGTCGCGATCGCGTCGAACAGTTTTTCCGCGTTTTGCTTTTGGTTGAGGTTGAAGAGTCGTCGGCCTACTTCGATCGCGATCGGGTGGACCTTCTTGCGTTGCTCCGCTGCTTCTTTGTTTTTCTCAAGTAGATCTTTGTACCAGCCAGTCGAATTGTTAACGTCTTTTAGGCCAACGAGGTCAAAGGCTTCGGCGAATCGGCCTTGGTAACAAAGAAGTTGAAATGCAATCGTCGGTGGCTCGGATTTCTTAAAGAGTTCGATTGCCCTTTCGGGTTCGCCATTGACCAGTAACGCTTCGCCACAGAACCAGAGTTGGCTAGAGGATTCGTCGGCCATCTTTTCGATTTCGATCAACGTCTTTTCCAGGTTTTCAGCGTCGCCCAGTTTGCGATAAAAGACAGCTTTAAAGCCAAGCAACTCGACGCCGTCGTGGCCAATGTCGCTGAGTTCGAGCAGCTTTTTCCAATCGCGTTGACGAAGATAGATGTCGGAAATAAGATCTGGCTCGGCAGCTTTTTTGGCCCAGACCAAAGCTTCATCAAACTCTTCCTTGAGATAGTGTCCGTACGCAACAAGATGTTGGTCGCTGCGATTCACAGCGTCTTCGGCACGTTTCTTGACGGCGATCATCTCGTTGTCGAGGCTGCCCCGCAGGTGCCAGAACACGACGAGTTGTCGGACTCGGTAACTTGCGCCGCGAGTGCTGGTGTCCGTTTTAATACCCCATTTCAGCGTGTCTTCATATTCGTCGAAATTTCCATCTTCCAATAACCCCGCAGCCAAGCGGTCGAATTGAGTCCAGAAGGGTCGGCTCAACTGCGCTCGGACGGCTGCATCGTCGATGGACAGAATGAATCGAAACAGAATTTGGAAGTTCTTGGCGGTCGCCAGCTGTTGTAGGACCGCTTGTTTTTCGGTGATATTGCCATAACGGAATCGCTCGAATGCGATGAGGATTTCGGGCGGAGTGTCGGGACCGATGCCAAGCTGAATTCTGTCGAGGGCCCATGTTGCCCGTGAACGAACTTCTCGGTCCGGGCTTTTGAGTGCTTGGACCAGAGCGTCTTCCGCTGCATCCCCCATCGCCCACAATCGTTTCATGGCGTCGTGACGAACACGATAGGATGAGTGTCCTAGCTCTTCAATCGATTGCTCAATAGTCGCGACCGTCGGCGCTGCCTGCGGCTCTTCCTGCGGCGCTGCCTGCGGCTCTTCCTGCGGCGCTGCCTGCGGCTCTTCCTGCGGCGCTGCCTGCCCAAGCAACGAGAAAGCCAGGATAGTTGTACTTACCCATTGAGATATCATGCCAAGACTCCGAGGTCGGTTTGTCGCGTCGACGTTTTCGCTAATCGCGTAGATGATATTTCCATACGTCACCTTCTAATACTGTACCCCAAATTGATAGGGAACAACAATTCGGATACTCGACTTAGTGGAGACGTACAGGCGTGCGCCGCCAGAACTCGCCGCCGACAATATTCATACAGCAACGCTTTCATGTCGATTTCTTCTGGCTGACGGTTTAACCCCCTCAAAACTTGGGTAAAGCCGGGTAAATCTCTGTCTATAAGGCTTCCTGGAATTCCCACAATCACTTCGCTTCGGTCAGTCCTTTGACCGTACGAAAGGATCGGAGAATTTTGGATGGGAGTTCAAATTCTTGTCGGTCAGCGTTTTCAAGAACGCAACAATCGCCGACTTTTGCGGTGGAGTCAATTGAAACCCAGAAGTTTCGCTATCATTTGCGTCGTGTTCCACTTTGAACGCCAACCCCAAGTTAACGTGTGGATGGACGCCGCTGCTATAGTGTTCGACGACTTGATCCAGCGTCGTAAATCTCCCGTCGTGCATGTAAGGCGATGTCAGAGCGATATTTCGCAACGCTGGGGCCTTGAACTTGCCGTCATTGTTGGCGGTAAAAGGATCGTTGGACGGAACATCTCGAGCCCCCAGCCCCCGATCTGTATACTGCAGATCGAGTCCGTTGTTGAATGACTTCGGCATGCCAAATGTCGGCGGTACGTGGCAATGGGCGCAGCCAATTTCCGCGATTGCACCGACGCCGTCAATGAACAGCGACTTGCCGAGATTCTCTTGGTCCGTGAAATTACTAAAGGCTTGTGAATAGTCGGTGCCGCCAGTTGCTTTCGCCGCCCGGTCGAATTTTGAGTCAAAGGAAACTAGCGATCGCATGAATTGGGCAATCGCTTTGGCGATCTTCTTGCTGGTGACTTCCCGCGACCCAAACGCCGCCTCGAAAAGCGGTGGATAATAAGGTTGGCTTTGAAGTTTCCGCTCGAGGTCGTTCAGTTGCATCCCCATTTCGACTTTATCTTGAATCGGCAGCAAAACCTGGTCTTCCAGTGTCGCCGCTCGCTCGTCCCAAAAGAAACCGGGACGGCTTCCCTTAATTAGCGTAAACCGCGAGTATCCCAAACCCATTGCGTTTCGCGAGGTCATTCCGCCTTCGAATCCAATACTGAATTGCCGAGGATCGGCAAACGCCCGTTCTTGTAGGTGACACGACGCGCAGGAAATGCTGTCGTTTTTCGAAAGCAATTTGTCATAGAACAACACTCGCCCCAACTGGGCTCCCGCGTCGCTGATGGGATTACTCGCGGAAGTATTGTCCAGTGCGTGCATTTTCAACGGTCCAAGATGGCTCGAGATTTCGCCGAGTCTATATTGGCCAGATTTCACTGGCAGCAGAGGCACATCGATTCCACCAAATGCTGCTCGCAAGGCATTTCCCTCTACCGCGTTCAAGTGGCCATCCCGATCGCTATCGAATCGTTCGAGCAGCCGTGGTCGAGTGAAGTCGCTCAATGTGAGCCTTGCCTTGTCTTCCGCTTTACTTGAACAGACAACAAGCGTGACAGCCGCGAAGATCATTGCCGCTCGTTTCGTTCTGGCTAGCATGCTTCAATACTTTCCGATCAATACTTTCCGATCAATACTTTCCGATCAATACTTTCCGATCAATACTTTCCGATCAATACTTTCCGATCAATACTTTCCGATCAAACGTGTTGGTCCTGAGAACAAATGGCGAGATTAAAACGCACCAACTCTCAAACGTATTATACCAACGGTCGGTTCACTTTCGTTCAATGGATAGCTTGGAATCTTCGTTACCAAGGTCTTGCGGGAATTCGTTTGTCAGAAATGCGAGGCCAATTGCTAACGTCGCCGCATAACCGAAGTAACAGAATTCCCGGCTGCCACAAAAAACAGGTATTTGGTTACCAGGGGGCGTAGCGAAGGCCGAGGCTGGCGAGTTGGTATATTGCCAGCAGTGCGAGGCCGATCAGGGCGAAGGGGCGGTCGCGCTCCAGCCATTGGGTTTGAGCGGCAGCCAGTTTGGTTCGCTGCAACTGGTCGATCTGGCGAAAGACCGACTGCAGGCCGGGGACGTCGCCCGACTCGAACAGTCGCCCGCCTGTGATCTGGCATGCCGTTTGAAGGTCTTCCGACGCTCCTTCGGATCGAACCGAGATCGCGTACATGATAATCTTCTGCGATTTTAGATCCTGCCCGATTTGGGCTGCTAGTCCGCCTTTCAGATCGGGAGTTTCACCATCGGTCAAAACGATCAGCATGCGATCGCCTTCGCTCCGTTGCTTCAGCAGTTCGGAGCACGACACGATAGCGTTGCCCACCAAGGTTCGGTCCCACCATTCCAATGGAAACGCTCCCGGTCGCACAAACGGCGTCGACAGCCGGATCGCCGACAGGTCCGTTGTCAGTGGTACCCAGTGGATCACTTTCTCGGTAAAGATCGAAAGCCCGAAAGCGTCGCCTGCTCGGTTCGCTGTGAACTGGTTGATTGCATCCATGGCTGCGTCGAACCGAGTGTAGGGGTTGCCGTCTTCGCGGGTCCGACCGCCAAACGGCTCGTTCATACTGCCGGACGTATCTAACGCGATCTGGATGTTTGTAACTTGAGTCGGATACGACGGCGGACCTTCAATTAATGGCTTCGCCAGCAACAGAATTGCGATCGCGACCAGCCCAGTAGGCATCAGACTCAACACGCGAATCGATCGGTCGAGCCACCAGCCACGGCGCGCGTTCAGGTGATCGAGCGGCAAGGCAACTTGTTGGCCTCGGGCAAACCATTGCCAGAAACCGAGCAACACTGCCAGCGTTAGCAGCGGGATTAATTGCGGCCACGTGAATATCATTATTGGGTTGCTCCTCGGAGAGTGTCTTTGCGACGCCAGCCCAGCTCGACCAACAACTCGCGAGCAACGCTGCCGTTCACCGCACCCTGCCGGCCATGGAGCCACCGTTCGACAGCACTTAACTGAGCGCCAGCCGCAGGATGCTTTCGCAGTTCGGCAAGTGTTTCGGCAAGTCGTCGTGAAGAAACCTTCAGCCGCTCTGCCCAGAAGAGCAGCAGTAGTGTTTCGAGATCCGCCTGTTGCTCGACGCACAAAGATTCGCATTCCGCCGTTTCCAGCAACTGGCGGAGTCGATCGGGCACGCTGCGAGGCGGTGTTTCTTTGACCTTCGTGCCGCGAGTCCTACGGCCATACAAAGCCAGCGGGATGAGCAACAGTCCCCACGCAGCCCACATCGACGCCATTGCCAGGCGATAATTGGAATGCAGATCAATGGGCCTAGCGGCAGTCTCGAACAGAATGCCGCTGTAGTCCTCAGCAAGAAGCGGATCGACCACAACGGTCATATCGGGTTGACCGGATAGTTGCCTGCCATCGCGGTCGATTAGGTACTCGTTGAGATCGTGTTCGCCTGGACCGTAGGCCATGTAACGGATGTCGTAGCGAAAGCCGCCCTCAATCGGCGCGGCGGACGCAATTCGCACCGCGAGCGCATCGCCATGTGTGTAGGGGACCGCCTCGAGTTGCTCGTCGAGCAGCGTTACCAGATGACGCCCCTCGACGCCAATTGTCACAGCCAACTCGCTCGGCAACAGCCACCAACTCGCAACGAATGCGACAACGCATGCGACAACGGCGGCGGCCACGGCGGCGGCCACGACAAGCGCGACTAGCAGCCGTTTTCGTTTCAACACACGAGTTGGTTCTTGATTTGACATGTAACTGAATTGCCGACTAAGCGTGGCCCATTGATTTTCGGTAGCGGAGAAAGTGTCGCAGTCGTGGTAGCACTGGTTGATCAACGGGCAAGTGCAGGAACTCAAGGCCGCCGTCGACCAGCGAGTTTCTAATCCGGTCGTGAGTCGTCATTCGCGTGCGTCGAGTGAGTACGAATGACTTTCCGGTTTCGGCCTCGCGGCCGCGGAAGATGCCACTCGGTGGTGCTTTGGCTTCGGCCGGATCTTCCAGCCACAATGTGATTACTTCGTGCGAGGCAGCCAGCAATTCCAAAGCCGGAAATGCGTCGGGCTCGTGAAGATCGCTGAGCACGAAGACCAATGTTCTCGCTTTGAGGGCCGCGGCGAGCGTTCGCAGTCGCTCCGACAAACGCGTGCTCTCGCGAAAATCGTACAGTCGCAGTTCGTGAGCCCAACGCATAGCCGAACTGGTTGAAAGCGTTGGCGTGACCCGCAGATCGCGATCGCCTGCGGCCAACAAACCGACAGGACTCAATCTCTCCTGCGCTGCCTGAGCAACGGCGGCGGCCAGTCGCACTGCCCATTCGTACTTCGATCTTTCGGTCGAGCCTACGCACATCGACGCTGACGTGTCTACGAGCAGATACACAGCGACCTGCCGAGTGGCTTCGTATTCCTTGACGTAGGGTTTGCCGGTGCGGGCGGTGACGCGCCAGTCCATGGATTTCACGGGGTCGCCGGGGACGTACGGACGCGATTCCGCGTACTCTAAACCGGAACCCAGGAATCGCGACGGATCGCCGCCGAAACTCAGGCTGTCGGCCAACCGTTTTACTTCGAATTCGAACTGACGACGCGCAGTGACCGATTCGGAAAGTTGATACTGCATGCGTTTAGACCTCGCTCATTATTTCTTCCAGCACGCTGCGAATGCTCACACCGCGGGCTACTGATTCGTACGTTAGTCGCACTCGGTGCAGCACGATATCTTCCGCCAGTGAGAACAGATCCTCGGGCACAACGTAGTCGCGATCGTGCAGGAACGCTCGAGCCCGCGCGGCCTGCAATAGCGACAGTCCGGCGCGCGGACTGCAGCCGACTTCTAGAGCGGCATGCTCGCGCGTCCGCCTGACCATTCGGAGAACATGTTCGGTGAAGGCTTCGCTGACGTGGATCGCCTGCACTTGCTCCATCATCTCGACGAGATCACTGATTTCGCACACCGGTTGGCCCTCGATCATGTCGAAAGCGCTGCGCGGTACCGCGCCGCCACCTTCCTGCCGGTTTAACCCCATATTGAGCTGCCGGTCATAGATGTCCTTTTCCTCATCAAGGGACGGATAGTGCAACCGGTGACACAGCATGAAGCGGTCGAGCTGCGCTTCCGGCAGCTCGAAGGTGCCAGCTTGCTCGATCGGATTCTGAGTCGCGATGACCAGGAATGGCGCGGGCAAAATAAAGGTCGTATTACCGATCGTGACCTTGCGTTCCTGCATGGCCTCGAGAAGACAACCCTGGACCTTGGGAGCCGCCCGATTGATT
>JBLHLE010000118.1:0-10946 GCA_047620805.1 Pirellulaceae bacterium | reverse complement strand
GTTTGTCGACTATTGGGCAACCTGGTGCCTCCCTTGCGTAAAGAAGTTTCCCGAAACGGTGGAACTTTACCTGAAGTATCACGGGAGCGATCTCGAGGTGATCAGCGTCAGCCTGGACCCGCCTGAGAAAGAATCGAGCGCGCTGAAATTTCTCAAGAAGAATCAGGCGGGCTTTACCAATATTCTGCACAGGGAAAGCGACGATGCCTCGGCCTTTGATGAGCACATGATCCACGGCAGTATTCCGTTCTTTACCTTGTACGATCGCACTGGAAAACTGAGATATCGCTTTAGTCTCGAGTCGGACGATATCGAAAACTGCGAGCCGCCGGGCAACATTGATGTTCGCATCCGAGAGCTCTTGGGGGAATAGAGAACTGCTGGCGGAATAACTGCCCAGATCTTATGAGCTCAATCGAGCAATCTCTGAAACTTACGGTGATTAACGCCGCTCCCTGCGTACACCGCCTGCACTTCCTCGCTTATTGGCGGTTCGTTGACACCCCGATTGAAGGGTCTTAGAATCGTCGGTCTTAGAATCGTAGGTCATGCGGTTGCAAACGAATCGAGCGACAAGGAGTGAAGTTATGTCGAAAAACGCTGGTGGGCAAATCGAAACAGCCATGAAGGAGGATCGGAAATTTCCTCCTCCCGTCGAGTTTGCATCGCGTTCGCTGTTTGGTTCGCTTGAAGCGTACCAGGAGATTTACGACGAGGCGAAGGCCGATCCGGAGGCGTTTTGGGGAAAGCTTGGCGAGGAAGAACTGCATTGGTTCAAGCCATTCGAGAAGGTGCTGGAGTGGGATGAGCCCCACGCGAAGTGGTTTGTCGGCGGGCAAACCAATGTTTCGTATAACTGCCTTGATGCTCACGTCAATTCCAATCGACGGAACAAAGCGGCGATAATTTGGGAAGGCGAGCCCGGCGATCAGCGCACGATCACCTACGATCAATTGCATCAAGAAGTCTGTAAATTCGCCAACGTGTTGAAGGGCCTTGGCGTCGTGCAGGGCGATGTCGTTTCGATCTATATGCCCATGACACCCGAGTTGGCCGTTGCGATGTTGGCCTGTGCTCGAATCGGTGCCATTCATTCAGTCATTTTCGCAGGGTTCTCGGCAGAGGCAATCGCCGATCGCAACAATGATGCCAATGCCAAGATTCAGTTGACGTCGGACTACGCTTGGCGGCGCGGTAAGAAGCTGGCCTTGAAAGCGATTGTCGACGAAGCGTTGGCGAAGTCGCCGACCGTCGAGAAATGCATCGTCCTAAAGCGAATCGGCGACGAATGCAATATGGAAGAAGGACGCGACATCTGGTGGCACGACGCAGTTGGTGCCGCGTCCGTCGATTGTCCCGCGACTCCCTTGGATAGCGAAACTTCTTTATTCATCCTCTACACCAGCGGTTCCACGGGGAAACCGAAAGGAATTCGCCACACGACCGCCGGCTACAATCTGTACGCCAAGAAGACATTTGAATGGGTCTTCGATCATCGCGATGACGACATCTTTTGGTGTACCGCCGACTGTGGTTGGATTACGGGACACAGCTATGTTGTTTACGGCCCGTTGTCGGCGGGTGCCACTGTGTTGATGTACGAAGGCGCACCGAACTGGCCGGAAGACGATCGCTTCTGGGATATTATCGAGCGTCATCGGGTTAGCATCCTGTACACGGCCCCCACGGCTATTCGCGCATTTATTAAATGGGGCGACCAGCACGTCGATAAGCACGACCTTTCGAGCTTGAGATTGCTCGGGACCGTTGGCGAAGGAATCAACCCCGAAGCTTGGATGTGGTATCACGAAAAGATCGGTTACGAAAAATGCCCCATCGTCGACACTTGGTGGCAAACTGAAACGGGAGGCATCATGATGTCGCCCCTGCCCGGTGCGATCGATACGAAGCCCGGTAGTTGCACCAAGCCTATGCCCGGGATCATTCCGGCAATCGTCGACGAAACCGGCGACGAAGTAGAGAAAGGCTACGGAGGCATGCTGTGCATCGCGAAGCCTTGGCCGGGAATGCTGAGAGGTATTTATGGAGACGAAGAGCGATACAAAGATCAATACTGGACCACGATCAAGGGAATGTATCTCACCGGTGATAACGCTCGCCAAGATGACGACGGTTATTACTGGATCATGGGCCGCATCGACGATGTTATCAATGTCGCTGGTCACCGCATGAGCACCATCGAAATCGAGAGTGCTCTCGTTAGTCACCCACTGGTCGCGGAAGCTGCCGCCGTTGGCCGCCCCGACGAAATTAAAGGACAAGCCATTGCGGTCTTTGTCACATTGCGAGATGCCGAACCAACCGAAGAGCTGCGACAAGAGCTGCGGCAACACGTTGGCAAGGAAATCGGTGCCCACGCGAAACCGGATGATATCCGATTTGCCCAAGCGGTCCCTAAGACCCGAAGCGGCAAGATCATGCGACGGTTACTGCGCGATATCGCGGCTGGAAATCAAACGACTCAAGATACGTCGACTCTTGAAGACTTCAGCGTTATCGCCAAATTGCGTGGCGACGAAGAGTAATCCAGAGGAAGTAAACGCTGACCAGATAGCACCGCGGCGGTGGAGCCTGACCTGCAACCACCACCGCGACACAGCACTGCGACACAGACTTGCGACACAGCACTGCGACATTGACCCTAACTTTCGTACTTTGTTATACTTCGGCTGTTCCCGCTCGGTAAACTGCCGCCGGACTTTTCGACCACGCGCGGAAAACTTCGCGCTCCACCGAATTCAAATTCACTTCAAGACTTGGAAGGAATGTTATGTCTACCGCAACTTCGCGCGGAATTTACGATCAGATCACTCAGTGTATTGGCAACACACCGCTAGTGAAGCTGCAACGCGTGACCGATGGATGCGTTGCTACGGTTGTTTGTAAGATCGAGAATATGAACCCATTGTGGAGCGTCAAGGATCGTATCGGACGAGCGATGATCGATGCCGCGGAACGCGATGGAAAGATCAACGAAAACACCATCATTATCGAGCCGACTAGCGGTAATACTGGAATCGCTCTCGCTTATGTATGTGCCGCTCGCGGTTATAAGTTGAAAGTAACGATGCCCGAAAGTATGACGATCGAACGCCGCCGTTTGCTCAAAGCGTTGGGTGCCGAAATTATCTTGACCCCCGCTGCCGAAGGCATGCCAGGCGCCGTTCGAAAAGCTGAAGAGATCGCAAATTCAGATCCCGATGTGTATTTCATGCCTCAGCAATTCAACAACCCCGCTAATCCCGAGATACACCGTACGACTACCGCAGAAGAAATTTGGCGAGATACGGACGGCCAAGTCGACATCTTTGTCTCTGGCGTCGGCACGGGTGGCACAATTACTGGCGTGACGGAAGCATTGAAGCAAAAGAAACCTGCCCTCCAGTCATTTGCAGTCGAACCTGCAAACAGTCCCGTGATTACTCAGCAACGAGCAGGCCAGGCACTACAACCCGGCAAGCATACGATTCAGGGTATCGGCGCTGGATTTATTCCGAGGAATCTAAACGTCGACATTCTTGACGGCACTGTTCAAGTCAAAGACGAAGATGCCGTCGAAACCGCTCGCGCCTTAGCCCAAAAAGAAGGGATCTTTTGCGGTATCAGCAGCGGCGCCGCAGCATGGGGAGCTCTTCACTTGGCTAAGCAAGCCGAAAATGCCGGTAAGTTGATCGTCGTTGTTCTGCCGGACATCGGCGAGCGATACCTCTCGACGGCACTCTTCCCCGAGTAAACCGTCGAATCTAACACAGCTAAAAACGGGAGCGGCAATTTAACCGCTCCCGTTTTTTTGTTCTGGTATCGCGACATGGGCGTAACGGCGCATGGTGGCGCTCCCGTTTTCGCTGGCAATCATTGCTCATGACCCTCGATTTCCCAGTCCGAGGTTGACGGTTTTTTTCGATCGGGTACTGGTGACGCATAGTCGCCTTCGGCTCCGCCGAATAGCGTTCTTGTTGAGTCAGACGTATTCGCATGGCTCACGGTTTAAGTTTCCCCTCCTTCTGTCCCCGTGAAATGCCGCGTTAATATTGCTGACACCGATGCGGATTTGGTGGCTTCACATGGAGGGGAACTAGAACGGGCGACGCCCTTGAAATACCGCTGTCGCCAAAAAACTGTCAGCCTCTCCGCTGCAGCAGCAACAGCATGTCTGCTTCATCTAATTGCCCTTAAATTATCTTGCCACTTCTTCTCGACAGCCTCAGTGCTACGTCTTTTTATGGAGATACAGCTTCCGGAGTTTTTCCGGAAAGCGTTCGATTGCATAGCGCAGCATCGTGCGGGGCATGACTTCGGAGTATTTCTCTAGGAAGGCGATTTCCACTTCCCGTTTGCGATTGCCGACTTCGCGCAACATCCAGCCAACCGCTTTACGGATTAAATCTTCCTGGTCCCGTCTTGAAGAATCGCTGCGAATGTTCCGCAACTTCCGAGTTCGCGATCGATTTCAGTTCGCGATCGATTTCAGTTCGCGATCGATTTCAGCTCGCGTCGCAGTTCGCTCAGCGTCGTATCACTTTCTGTCACTGGGGTGGATTTCTCCGATGAGATTTTGGTCGTCTGTGCCCTCTTTTAAGAATCTGACACTGCCGTCTGCGTAACCCACGACAGCTCCCTTCGGATGGGGACTGCTGGGCTGAGATGAATTGATCGGAGTCGAGACCTGTTCGATAGGCAAGTCGGCCGGCTCGGTCCAGTTTACACCCGTGTTGTGTACTTCCACGAGCAGTACGGTGTTGCTTGTACCATCTGTGATATCCCTAATCATCGGTGCCGAATCCCCCTTGGGGTAGAGAGTGCCGGGACCAGTTACCACCATGTAGTTGGTCTCGCCCGGCTGATTGGAAAGAGGACACCCGTAGACGTTGGGCACTCGATCCAACAGAGCTAGATTCTCCGGGCTATCCCAGGGCTTGCTCATGTCGTATTGCGCGAAGGTCGCGGGATCGCTGAACTCCATGATCAGAATGCGCCAGCTGTGCATCGGCTTGCCGTTTTCGTCGGCCACATATGCGGGCGGAAAAGTGCCGTACGCGTTGGCATAATTGTGCATCGAAAGAGTAATTTGTTTCGCGTTATTGATGCACTCCATTCTTTGAGCAGCACCTCGGGCAGCTGAAACCGCGGGCAACAGTAACGCAGCCAAGCAGCCCATTCCCGCAACACCAACTACTGCACAACGATTCCAATTATTAGAACGACGATAAGCACTACGGGAGTGGTGGACGACTTTTGGGGAATCGGACCGGCGGGATCCTTTTGGAACGGCTCGTTCATTGGATGCTCCAGGGAGGGGAAAGGAAGTGTTTGTGACAAGCGTCCAGCGCGCGCACATATTGTACTTGAAGAATCTCGGGTTCGCAGGATAGCCATTGGCGGAATTTCAGTCCACAGATGGCAACTGAGATCGTCGCGACGGAAAGCGCGAGCGGGCTAGTTCGGTTCACTAGTCAAATTGAGAATTAGCGGTTCGTTCGTTCCAGAAACAACGACGGTTGAGAGACCGCTGCTGGAATAATTTGCATAGCGGCGATCGATGAGCAATTTCCCAAGGCCCTTTTCTTCAATCGCATCGCCGCCACCATAAGCGGGATCTTGCCCCTGGTAACAAGTGATGCGGATCTTGTTGGGGCCGACGGTCGCACCGTCATTTATCTCATTTGTAGACATCGCAAAGGTGCCGTCGGGCTGAATCCGTCCCAGCGAGGGTTGTCCCGCAGCCGGTTGCAGCATGACGCCACCGAACTTCAGTGGCCTCCCGTCCAGCAGCACTTTCCCCGTGACGGAGGCCAGTTCGGGGCCCCGCTGACAGCCAGCGAGAATCGCAACTGCAGAAAGCAGCAAGCATAATCGCCATTTACGGGATTGCAACGCTCTCACCTCCATTGCAGGTCGCCATCATCTGGTAGATCTCGAAATTGATCTCGTCAGTGATAAACCGCACACTCGAATCTGCCATTACCATGTTTCCACCACCGACATGGTAGCTACCCATCGGTAAATGGTTGTACGGTACACCATGAGCGGTGCGATCCAGTTTAACGTTCATCGGATGCTCTAACACTTTGAACGCGTAACTCGCTTTGCCGCCGTTCGCTCCCAAAACCCAAGCGCGAACATTTCCGGGGTGACCGCGGAATGTCGAGCCAGGAGCCTTGTCGCGATGCACGAATTCCGTCATCGCAAAAGTTTGGCTCGTGCCATCTTGAACTTGCTGCAGATAGCGAACGAATTGCCAACCAAAGATTCCATTCTTGGGCATACCGCCAAAGCTACTCGATTCGATCAATGGATTTTGTTGTCCGCCGACGCTCCGCGACGCCAGTGTTTCCAATCCCTGGCGACCCATCACAAGCAGCTCGCGGTCTGGCAATTTTGAGTTACTGGTCAGCACGTCTCGGGTCAGTGCTCCACCTACACCTTGGTACGTGGTCAAAGCTCCGTTCTTAAATGTGTTGGCATTGCCACGCACGATTTTTTGATCGGGAAAGCTAGGACAGAAGAACGCAGGAATGTGGGTGTACCGGTGTGTCTCCGAATGGGTATTGCCATTCAAATTCAGTTCGGCATAAACGGCCGTTTGTTCGGTAAATTGAAGCAGTTGAGTAAAGAGGCCGTGTCGGAGATTGCTTGTGCTGCCGGGCGGGTAATAGCCCTTGTATGTATCGATATAGTTATGCATCGCAATCCCCAATTGCTTGAGGTTGTTAACGCACGTCGTACGTCGCGATGACTCGCGAACCGCTTGGACTGCCGGAAGCAACAGGGCTACCAAGATCCCAATAATCGCGATCACGACTAATAACTCAACCAGGGTAAAACCGCGTCTCATGGAGAAATCTCCACTCTCTGGTGCTGGAAAGAAAGGATGATCGATCACACGGACAAGACTTATGAAGAAGCACTAGCCCCGCGCCTTACCCGTATTTTCATCTTAGTGGCGAGGTGGAGACGCGTAAAGAGACATGAGGCATTAATAAACTTCAGCCATTTAATGCAGACCGAGATGTCTCGCAAATTGCGGAATTCAGATCACTGCTCGGGATTTTCAAGATCGCCTAGGTACCGAGAGCGATTTCCCAATCGTGTTGGACAACCGCATCAGACCCAGTCGCGGCTCCCAACCCGACATCCAAGTCGCCTTCGACTAGATCGACTTCAACAACCGAGTTGGCTCCACTTTCCACTGCGCGGAGCTCGAGGCGACGTCCTTGCGATAGCGCAACGATACCGAGTAACGCGGAGTGTGCGTTGACGCTTTCAGCGGCTTCTTCGCTCGACGTAGCACGCGGCCAATCGATCGGATAAGCGCCCCTGCGACTGATCAGTACCAAGCTCGTTTCGTTGCCGAGCGGAAATCCCGCTAAATGAAGAGTCGCGGGCGACGCACCTCGCACAATCCTGCCAGCCAGCCATGGACTAAAATCCACCGTCTCATCGACTTCTTTGGCCGGCGGCAAATAGATATTGTTGGCGATGGTCGACGAATTGGACGACGAATTGGTCGTTGTCATTGTGGCCATAGGAACTCCAAGGCATGGTGCCCGTTGAAGGCTGCAGCTCAAGTCTGCAGCTCAGCAGGTCAACGGTTGTTAAGGGCACCCAAGGTTGTGCAGGATTTGGCTGTTAGCGCGCTCTATATCTAGAGACGTAATGGTTTCGATTAGGTTCGCGAACCAATGGGCTCGAGAATGGACTGGAATCGCAGAATTGCGTATTTTTGAACGAGATACGATGAGTAGATCCGTAGCGGAATCTGCGCTGGCCATGCAAGGCCGCCCCTGCGCATGCAAACGGACAGTGAAAATCTAGCTTACGGAAGTCATGATGCGGGATTATTTCGCGTGGATCGACGCAATCCTCGTCGTAAGTCGGACGCACAACCGTTACCGCCGCGATAATTCGTGCTAAACTATTCGCTTCCCGCACGTGATTTATGAGCCCAAGGAACACCCCAATGCAGCACTCAAGCTTTCGAGCGAAACTCCTCCTATTAACACTCTTCTTTGTTACAGCCAATGCCGAGGCTGCTGACAAGATTCGGGTCGCGTGTGTAGGGGACTCAATCACTTGGGGTTCGCGAGTCGAGGATCGCGAAAAGAACTGTTATCCCAAAGTACTCTCGAATTTGCTTGGTGCTGAATACGTCGTTACGAACTTCGGCAAGAGTGGTCACACTCTCCTGAAAAATGGCGACAATCCCTATTGGAGACATCTGCCCGCGGTGGACCAGTTTCAACCCAATATTGTGATCATCAAATTGGGAAGCAACGATACCAAGCCGCAAAACTGGACGCATAAAGACGAGTTCGCCAAGGATTACAACGAACTGGTTCAACACTTTCAAAAGCTCAGTTCGAAGCCGCGGGTGTTCGTGGCTTTGCCCGCAGCTGTCGTCAAATCGAATTTTGGAATCACCGCAGAAGTTTGTTTACAGCAACAACCATACGTGCGCTCCGTCGCAGCGGAAAACAACTGCTCCGTAATCGATACCTACTCGCCTTTCGTCGGACGCGCCGATCTCATGCATGCCGACGGTGTTCATCCAAACGTCGCCGGTGCCAAGTTGATGGCCGAAATTATTTTTACCGCCATGACTCGCAAGGAAAACGAAATTCAGCAGCAACTCGCCAAGCAGCTGAAGTCCGCCGGCATCGAGACGGGCGAACTCAAGCCGCTAACGCAACTGGGACCCAGCGAGGGTGTCGCCTTCGCGTCGGGTAACTCCGTTTTTATTGCGGGCCTAAACCACAGCAGTATTACATTTCCGCGGTTGAATAATCCCTGTCCCAAAGCGTCAGCTTTGGTTAACGGTGAACTCATCGCCGCCAAACTCAGCCAGACGAATCGCACTTGGAAGGTCGCGGTTCCGGCGGGGTCGCTGGCATCCACATTCGTACTCGAGCTCGATGGCGAACCCTACGTTCCACATCAGCCGTTCGTCGTAACTGCAGACGAATCCGGCAACATCGTTTTGCCAGCCCATCACGCCGCCGTTCACGGCAAGAAACTTTGCTACGAGCCACAGCCTCACAAGAACACGTTGGGATATTGGATTTTCGCAGAGGATTGGGCGGAATGGCAAGTTGCAATCGAATCACCCGGTACGTACGAAGTAAAGGTCCTGCAGGGATGTGGCAAAGAGCAGGGGGGGAGCAAAGTTGATATCGTGTTAGGCGATGCAAAGGTCTCATTCGTCGTCGAAGATACTGGCCACTTTCAGAATTTTAAATTGCGGTCAATCGGCGAAGTGACAATCGATAAGTCCGGACAATACTCGCTACAAATCCGGCCCCAAGTGAAAGCCAAGAACGCCGTAATGGATGTTCGGCAAGTGCAGCTCATTAAAAAGTAGCGGCAAATTAACTCTGGTTGTTTGCCAGTGAACTCAGGCTCTCCGCCATATTTCGAAACGGCAACGACCAGTCGTCCAACTGGTCTTGGCGGAAAAGACGAACTGTTGGATACCACGGTGAATCTTTACGACCAAGCATCCAACGCCAATCCGGTGTCTTGGTCAATGCCACCCAAGTTGGTTTTCCCATTGCCGCCGACAAGTGCCCAATCGAAGTGTCGGCGGTGATGACGAGGTCGAGATTCGCGATCACTCCCGCCGTGTCGGTAAATGCTCCACCCGACTCGTGGATGTCGATCTGACGTACTTCCAGCGGCGCACACGCCGCGATCTCAGCAGTATGCGAACCCAGCTGCAAACTAACCAATTCTACGTCGCTGTCCGCAAATGCTTGAAACGCCCGTAAAGGAATCGAACGATGGCAGTCTTCGGGGTAATCGGCACTCCCGATCCAAGCAATTCCAACTCGCATTTTCCGTCGCTTTACCGGACCTCGATCAAGTAATTTCTTCCACTTGGTAACCTGTCCAGGCTCCGGTTGAATGTATGGGCACGAATTCGGAATGGAGTGCTCCTCGATACCAAAAACGAGTGGCAAGTTTAGCAGCGGCGAGTGGAAATCGAAATCGTCCGCTCGCTGAGTGGATTCCACAAAGCGGTCGATCCCCTCGCAACGCGATAAAATCGAATGCAACTTGGCAGGGCACTGCAGCGTTACGTCGCATCCGCGTTGCTTGACCTTCGTGGCAAATCGAATGAACTGAAACGTGTCGCCAAATCCCTGTTCCTTCCACAATAAAATTCGCTTGCCCTGCAAAGATTGACCCATCCAAAATGGCACCGTGGAATCGACCCGAGACTTAGGTAGGTGCCAGCGCCATTGATATTCGTTCCAGCCCTCGGGGAATCTACCTTGTAGTAGCCACAGCTGAGCGCGGTTGACATGCGAATTGGGCAGGTTGTTATCGAATTCGATCGCTCTGTCGAAACATTTTAAAGCCTCGTGAATGTTTCCTTGCCGCTGTAACGCCAAGCCCAAACCATTTAACGCTAAAGCACTCCGAGGTTGAACTAACAGGCTATGACGATAACAAGTTTCCGCAGCCGTAACGTCCCCGCAGTTCAAGTAGGTCAACCCAAGGTTATTGATCGCCGACGGCCAATTCGGTGACAGACGCAATGCTTTGTGATAACAACTCACTGCCGACCCGAAGTCTCGCGTCTCCCGACAGGCATTGCCCAGGTTGTACAACGCATCCGCATACTCGGGGTTTACCTTCAACGCCATCTGGTATGTCTCGATCGCGTCCGCCATCCGATGCTGCTCCGCCAACGCAACTGCCAAATTGTTCAGCAGCTGGGCGTCGAGCGGGGTTCGAGTCAAGGCACTGCGGTAAGCGCTCTCCGCATCTACTGCCTTACCCTGCGTCAGATACGCATTCCCCAACTGCACCAGCTCTTGGGCCCGCGAGAATCCTTCGGGTTGGGGTATCGTCGGCATCCACATGTTCCTTCACAAGCCGATCATCCGAGGTGGAATAACCAAGTCCGCCTAGAGACTCTTACG
>JBLHLE010000117.1:0-10947 GCA_047620805.1 Pirellulaceae bacterium | reverse complement strand
GGAGCGGATCGCGGTACGTTAGAGGGGCACAAAGGCTCCATCCGCGCAAGCGTCTTTCTTCCCTCAGCGCTAAATCCGGATTCGCCGCAACTGGCAACCGCAGGGGAAGACGGAACATTACGAATTTGGAACGCTCCCAAGTCTTCACCTCCGCTGACGGGCCATTCCATGCCCATTGCTTCGGGAAAGATCAGCGGCGATGGCGTCAGCGCGGTGACGGTTAGTGGCGACCAGACTTTGCGATACTGGAACTTGGCGGACGGAAAACAGACCTGGGCTTCGCCGGCTTTAGGACAACCACTGCATCGCGTTGCAATCTCGCCGAGCGACGACCAACTCGCGACCGGCGACGCGATTGGCGCAATTCGATTACACAATGCAAAGGACGGTGCCGTCGAGTTTACGCATGGTGCGCACTCGTTAGCGGTGACTGGTTTGGCATACGGTCCCGAAGCAAAGCGGCTTGTCACCAGCGGATTGGACGGTCTTGTCAAATTGTGGACACTGCCTTTCGTCGCACCGCACACGTTCCCGGAATACGTCAACGGCGCCACGAATCTCACTTTTGTCGCTCAAAACCAATTGGCCGTGGCAGCGCCGGATGGGACGATTCACATCGGCGAGAAGTCAATCAAGATTGACGAGGCCGCGACGTCCATCGCCATTTCCCCGGACGGCAAACTGATCGCCGTGGGAACTGGCACCGGAAAAGTCAAGGTTCGTGTTATTGCTACGGGAGCCGAGGCATTTCAATTGACGGGCCACCAAGGCTCCGTTAACGCAGTTATGTTTCATCCCAAGGAAGCCAAAATTGCGACTGCGGCAGCCGACGGTTCCATTGGCCTATGGACTATCCCGGCCGAAGTGCCGGAGAATCCGATCGATGAGCCTCTGTTGGTTTGGCAAGCGCACGCGGGCGGCGTCACGTGCTTGACATTCACCCCAGACGGCACATCACTCGTCAGCGGTGGCGGAGATTTTTCCATCCGGTATTGGAATTCCATCGATGGCGTAGCGATCCGCGCAATGACGCACGGTGCGGCAGTCACCGCTTTGTCTCTGGTCAACAAGGGTACGCAAGTCATTTCGGCTAGTGCAGACAAAACAGTTCGGATCTGGAATCTTTCGAATGGAAGCCAAGTCACATCAATCGCAATGCCAACCGCCATACAACGAATGACGGTCAACAGCGATGCAACTCGTGTCGCTACCTCCGGGGACGACAACATCATTCGACTATGGGAATTGGCCAGCGGCCGGGAACTCGAATGGTTCGCGGGTCACACTGCTGCGATTCAGGCACTCGATTTTTCTAACGACGACAAGACACTGGTCTCCGCTGCGGGCGATAAGACGGTAAGAAAATGGACCATCGGAATCGAACGACTTATCGTTGCCGACGCCGCCAAGATCCACACTCTAACACTGTCGCCCGACGGAAAGCAGATCGTCACCGGCGGCGAAGACAAGTTAGTCAAGCAATGGGACTTCGAGGGCAAACTGGTCCGACAATTCGCAGGTGCAGCGGCGCCCGTGCGGTGCGTGTCAATTCGCGCCGATGGCACTCAACTCGCGGCCGGAGGTGATCCTACTTCCGCTCAAGCAAATCTCATAATCTGGAACTTCGCCAATGGACAATCGCTGCGAACCGTTCCGACCGGCGCCGGCATCACCGCGTTGGCGTTTAATGGAAACGGAAAAATTGCAGTCGCCGGAGCGGACAAACATCTCCGAGTGTACTCACCCGACGACGAACAACTCCTGCAAGATTGGACAGCCCCCAACGTACTCACCGATATCGCAATCGGACCAGATCACACGACGATCCTGACGGGATGTGCCGACAATAACTCGCACCAGTTCCACTACTCACTCGTCGAATTGTTGACCGGTCACGTTGGCGCCGCAACCGGCATCGCGTTCACTACTGACGGAAAGCGAGTCGTCTCTTGCGGAGTTGACAAGACAGTGCGACTTTGGAATCGAGAGGATGGAAAACAGCTGTGTCGATTCGTCGGTCACAGTGCACCCATCCACAGTCTGGCACTGAGCGGCGATGGCAAGAAACTTGTAACCGCAGGCGACGATAAGATAGTCCGCGTTTGGGACATGCCCGCTAACGACGCCCAGCCCGCAGCGCAGATTCAGCCGACCAGTGCGTTGACCCATACCGTCATCGTTCGCTCCGTCAGCATCACCGCGGACGGCCAAGTGGTCGCTACTGCAGGCGACGACGTTTTCATTCGACTATGGGATGTCGCAACTGGCAAAGAGCGGGAACAACTAACAGGACATACTGCTGCGATTCATACGGTGCGCTTATCAGCCGATGGCAGCACCGTTGTTTCGGGTGGCGCCGATAATTTTGCTCGACAATTTTTCCCCTCCGTGCTCGCTCAGGTCACCGCAGATGAAACGGCGGGGGGCAAAGCGCAGTTGCGGAGCGTGGCGTTTGCCAGCGATGGCGCGACACTTTTCACCTCCGGCATGGAGAATGCCGCGCGACAGTGGAAATTTAATCGTCCGCTCAAAGTAGAAGTCGAACCCGATCCGGCAACGGATCCTGCCACTGCGAAGGCCGCCAGTCCAGCGGCAGAAGCTGCAGAAGCTGCACCTGACGAAGCTGCAGCTGACGAGCTGGCCGCCGAAGCCAAACCACTGCCGAGACTTCAATTGGAACCGGCATTAGTCTTCAACGGGGCCACGACGGCGCTAACGCATGTTGCGACCAGCGGGAACGGAAGATTCTTGTTGACGGCCAGCGGAGACGCTCACTTACGTATTCACGACGTAGCCGCCGGTGCGGTGTTGGCGACGCTGAAAGTCCCCGCGGCGATTACCTCGATCGCGATTAGCAAAGACGGTCTCAAGATCGTCACTGGTGCTGCAGATAAGATAATTCGTAACTACGAATTGGCGGCAGTTAACGACGGTTGGGAGTTGAAACTGTTTCACGAATCGTTAGGTCATACGGAAGCCGTCGTCGATGTCGCACTGGCTGCCGACACGAGTTCGATGGTTAGTGTCGCCGCCGACTCGACGATCCAACGTTGGATTGCGGCCTCCGCCCATCCACGCCAGACTTTCTCCGGCCACAGCGGACCCATCTACGGACTGAGTTGGCGAGCCGACGGTCTGCTACTGGCCAGCGGATCCGGCGACAAAACCGTTCGAGTCTGGAATACTCAAACCAGCAAGCTGAGTTTTATCTGCGAAGGACACACTGGCCAAGTTAACGGCGTCGACTTCCATCCATCGGGAACGGACGTAGTCAGCTGTAGTAATGATGGCACGATTCGAATCTGGTCAGCCAAACTGCCGCCAGATCCACCCGTTGATCCTGCTGCCACTGCAGTCGCGGCCCCTAAAGTCGTTGCAGATCCGGCGGCACCACCGGAACCCGCCCCTGGTGACCAGATTGCAATCATCGAAGATGATATTGACGACGCTCTGTTGGGCGTCGCGTATTCGCGCGACGGCAACTTTTTAATGTCAGGCGGAGCGTCTAAAGTTTGGCGTCAGTGGAACCGCGGTGGCGAGATGCCTCTACAACTGCAACGCGATTTCGCGATCCACAATTACCCGATCTATCGAGTCGTCCCCAGCCCCAACAATTCGCGATTCACGACATTCGATTCTTCCGGCAAGCTCTTTATCTGGACGGTGTCAAACGGTGCCCTGGCATTCCATCAACAGCTACCGACGACCACCGGCTACGGGATCGCGTACTCGCCCAACAGTGAAGAAATGGTGGTGGCGACTCGGGACCATCGAGTGATGCGGATCATCATTCCGCCAACAGCGCGCTAGACGTTCGGACGTAACGGTGTATATAGGCGTACGCTGGCGGTTCGTTAGGTTAGGAAGACGTCCTAAAAACCCAACACTTGAATTTCGGTAACTCCGGTATGCGCGTTGGGCGCCCAAGTGTCTTTGCCAACCAATCGCACGTATCGGCCTTGCACGAATTCAATCGGTATAATCGTACTATAGTCCGGTGTCTCGGCGGCGCCAGGTGCTTGGGGCACAATCCCTTTGGCAGCGAGTCGCATTTTGGCGGGTGAGTCGCCAACATAGATGTGGACTTCTTTCCATCCGCGGGAACCGAAACCGGGCTCGTTCAGATTCCAAATCTTGACGCCCGTCACGACTCGCGATTCGCCAAGGTCGAGTTCAATCAAACTCTGATTATCCACGGGGTGGCGCCACATTGTATTTGGCTCGATCGAGTTCCAAACACCGTCGAGCACTGCAACTGCGGGTCCATCTTCGGCTTCCGAGTGAGCTCGCGCAACCTTGACGCCTTCAAAAACTTTCGGTTCGACCAGTCGCATGGAAGCGGACAACAGTGTTGCGACCGCGGCCGCCTCTTTCGATTCGCCCGCCATCACTTTTGCCAAGCGTTCGGGCAGTTCGTCCAACATCGCGTCTTGCTCGGCGGTCAGCTCGAAGTCCGTACCCCGCCTGGAGACGAGATCGAATTGTTGGTGAACGATGACTGCGCGATGGATAGCCCGCAAGGCAGCGGTCAGCTCAACGCCGTCTTCCTGCACAATGGGAAGTAGTGCGGCCAGTGTCTGCTTGGGCGGGTCGACGACCTCCGCCAATGCCAATAACACGGCCCTGCGTTGCTCGGGTTCCTTGGCAGCCAGCGTCAAATCCAATAAGGACTGCCCTGCACCAGGTACCGTAAACTTTCCTAGCTGCTCGACCACGTCGGGCCAATTCTCTTGTTGCTCATTGCGTTCCAGCACGGCCAGCATGGCGGGGACCGAAGCTTGGGGGCGGTTCAAGATCCGCAGTAGTTCCATCGCGTTGCGTACCAGGATGGGCTTGTCCAGCTGTTCAGTTGCTTCAACCAATAATGAAACGGTGGTGTCGACGTCCCGCGACAGTTGTGTTTGTGCAGTGGCGATCTCTCGGCGATCGTCCGATTCCAGCAGCTGCATCCATGACTGCAAATCGCGACGCGCTTTCCGGCGACGTTCGATTTCCGTAGCCAACACGCCCGCTCGCGCTCGCTGCTCATCGGTGGGCAAGCGGGCGAGGACCACGTTGATGGCCTGCGTCGCTTCCACGAGTTTAGCGCGGTTCATCAACAGTTCGGCGGCGGCGAGCTGCTCTTGTCGATACACATCTGCCTTGACTGCGAGTTTTTCGCCCAGTTGCTTTTCGAGTGCGGCCAACTCTGCCCGGTGGTCGCGAGTGACTTGCGGTACGGTTACTCCAGGCTCAACTCCAGGCTCTTCAGTGTTCGGCTCCAGACCATCTAACTCACCTGCGAGCTTATTCAATTCCTCGACGACTTCCTCTGTCTGGTCGAGTTCATCTTGCTCTAGGTGGGCGTTAGCCTTGGCGATCGTTTCAGTCCAGATGGCATAGGGATCTGGTTTTTCGATAACCACTTCGGGTTTGACTTCGACATTCGCGGGATCCTTTGGTTTTTCTTCCGCAACCGGCTTGTTCGACTTGCCACAGCCGACAGCACCAATCAAAATTGCGGCGAACAGGATCATTCCAAGCAGCGTCGCGCTGCGAGCCAATGTCAATGGTTCGAGTCTTCTCATATGGCTAGTTCTCATGGCACGTTTCTTTGCATGAATTAATTGCTAGTGGTCGCGTCGTATCCAAGCACCTAGTATTTCTACGGAAAAACTAGTGTCCCAGATTAATCGTCTGCCGACCAGTCTATTCACTAAAGCGACTTCACGCCAATTCTCGCCACGATCGCCCCCAATCGTTCTGCCCCGTTGGAAAGCGAGTTTAGCGAGTTTATTGGCGCGAACCGACCCGGGCCTGCTCATTTAGCATCATCGAGCAGCGCGGGCAAAGTAAACGGACGCGGCGGCGAGGAGGCGGGCAGGCATCTTTTTCTTAGCCCACCTCCACGAGAATGTCGCTGGGTTGACAACGATATCGTGTTGACTCTCGCGACTTTTACGTGGACCGGGGACTCGGAGAATCTATGACTTGCGTGCGAAAAGCGCAACTCCAAGTCGAGACTACAACTTCGGGCTACAATTTGGCGCAAAACTTGACAGCGGTATTTTCAGCCACCTATCATGAGGCCAGAATTTGGGTCGCCAATTGTTTTTTTGGGGCAGTAGTGTCATGCTCTCTCGCATCTGTCATATCGTGCTGCTGTCTTTTGCATTTGGTCTATTGAATGCTCTCCATGCTCTGGCGGAGTCGCGAACGTGGACGGATAAATCGGGAACGCGGAAGTTCCACGCCGAGCTAGTCGACTTCGACGGAACGGCCTCTCTGCAACACAGCGGCCAACCGATCCGCTATTCCTTCAAGCACACGCGTCCAACGGCGAAACCCGCTGCTCCATCCACAGTGAGATTCTTTCGTTTTAACTTAACCGGCGAGTAAATCACCAGCATGAATCTAAAGCAACTGGTCTTAATGGCCTGTGTCCTGTCGTTACTCGTTTCGACATCCAAGAGCGATCCGCCCGTAGCGGGGCAGGGTGACACGACCGCCAAACAAGCTTCCGACGCCGGCCGACAACGGCGCCGCGAGTTCTCAACACTGGTCGCTCACTGGGCCAATTATGCTGACCCCGAATACCTACCGTTTCTCGACGCTGCGGAGCCCGATGTGGCTCAAATTGGATTTTACGGCGCCCATTTCTGGAGCTTGGCCGATACGCCGCACGGCCAGGGCTACCCAGCTCATTTTCCGCACGTGGGACTGCAGCAGAATCGCGTTTGGTTTGCCGATCTAAACCGACAAATTCACCAACGTGAAATTCGAGTCGTTGGTCACATGAATGTAAAGTTTCTCGTGGGCGATCCGGATAGCCCCAAGACCGACAAGCAGCCCGGCGGCCCACGCGGTTTCTTCAAGTTCTACGCAGATTTGTGGGACCCGAAAACGCTCGGACCCAAGCCGACAAAAAACGCCCTCGATCTGCTCGAAAAAGATATCGATGGGAACCCGCGGACGAACAACAACTACAGCATCGGCGGCATGAAGGAGTACTGGGGATGCCTTAACAATCCTCATTGGCGAGCGGTATTGAAAGCGTGGACTAAGCACGGCATCGACCAAGGTTGTGACGGATTTGTCGCGAACTATTTCTACCGCCACAACTGTCTCTGCTCGCACTGCCAGTCGGCATTCAAAGACCATCTTCGCCAGCGCTACTCGCCCGACAAACTGCAGCAAACATTCGCGATCGCAGATATTGAGACTCATCAGTTTCAGGAGATCGTCGGCTGGCACAAACCGGAAGAATCGACGCCCCTACGTCGCGAAATGTTGCAGTTCTCGCAAGTCGCTAACAAGCAAGCGTTCGATGAAGTCTTCGTCAAATACGGCAGGTCCATCAAACCCGATTTGATTGTCGCGCAATGGAATCATTTAGGAAACTTTAACCAGATCAGTGGCGATGAGCGTTGCCTGCTGCCAAAGGAAATGTGGGGCCGCGACGAAAACTATCTTTGGTACAGCACCGGCGGATCGGCCAATTTCACCGACTTACCGGAAGGCCTCTTGGGTGAGGGAACGCTGCAAGCTCGCTACATCCGCGGGATGTTTGGCAACCGACCCTATACCCTAGGCAAGTACGAAAACACTCGGATCCGAACGGCGATCGCCGAGTTGATTGCCAACGGCGGCGCTCCGATGGGTTTCTATACCCGTTTCACGGACCCCGCAGCCCGAGCCGAGATCGTTCGTTACTACCAGTTTATCAAACGCCACTCCGAGCTGTACGCAATTCACCAACCACATCACGAAGCCTTACTGCTGTTCCCGAGGAAGTCCGTATTGGCTGGCGATGTGCGTCCGTTGGAACGCTTTCGAACGGCGGGACAGCGGTTGCTAAATGAACACGTTTTGTTCGACGTTCTTCCGGACGATGCGATTACACCCGAGGTGACGGCCCGCTATCAACAGGTTGTCGGCGTCCTGGAAGAAGAAGTCCTGGGAGAAGATTCTCTTCCAAAACTTGACGACAAACGATCTCGCATCCAAGCGCCTGCTACCGTGCGGGTTTCGCTGTCGCGACATCCCGAACGCGACGAATTCGCTCTCCATTTGGTCAACTATAATCGCACCGAACCAGCGAAGAAGCGCAGTCCCGGTGGCGGCATCAAAGACGAGAAACCGATCGCTGTCGAAGGCGTCCAAGTCGACCTGATGCTAGGCGATGTTTCAGCCCCAAAATCGATCGAATTTCACACTCCTGAGCAAACCGAACCGCAGCAGTTGGTCTTTAAAGTCAGCGCTGGCCGAGTTCAATTCACCGTGCCGAAGTTTTTGGTCTACGCACTGGTGAAAATTCGTTGACAGCGAATTGCGAGTATTGCTCTTACGTCGCGGTACGTGTTGAGAAAACTACCGTTGGCGAGTGTGTAATGACCATTTGGTTCTCGGCCAGAAAACAAGGCGATGCGTATTTGGAAGGTGGAGCAGAACACGTCAACGTCGTCCGGCGCTACCTAAAGTAAACGCCTTGTTGTCGAAGCTTAAACCCGGATTATTCATGAGCGACCTACTGCGAGCACGTAAGTGCCGCTGTGGACAGGAGAGATCATTTCGTTTGCGGTTAACTCTGTCGTGATGAATCCCAACGAGATCGATCCACCAGACATCAACGGATCGCCGCAGCCGACTACGTGGTTGGAGCAGCGGAGTCGGTTGAATGGAATTGCGGTGGAATTTTCAGCTCCGCTAGTGCTCGATGTAAACAGTATCCAATTAACAAATCTAGGTGTGAATTCACCTCGAGAACCGGACGAAATACAGTTGCTTGATGCGTCGCTATTCTCGACCGACCGGAATACATTAACCATCGATCTGTCAACCGTCGAGTTGCCCGCTGGCGTTTATCAGTTGGCGATCCTGCCGACGCTGTTGGACCAGTCGGGAAGGTCGCTGGATGGCAATGCCGATGGCGTGGGCGGTGACGCTTTTGTATTCGTCGGCAATATTCAAAACGGATTCTACAAACTCGCAGCAGATTGGAACGGCGACTTTGGCGTTTCTGTTTTCGATTTCACAACTTTTAGCTATTGGTTTGGAACAGCAATCCCGGACGCTCCTCTGTACGCCGACACGAACCAAGACGCTGGCGTCAGCGTTTTCGACTTCACGGTATTTTCCACCAATTTCGGGAAGGGCGTCGTTTCCCCCGCCGCTTTGGCTGAAGACGGCATCGGAACTCGAATCGCGTCCCAAGATGTCCACGGCGACGGGCAAGCGAGAAATCGAATCGAACAAAAAGCGAACCGTCTCCAAAGGCTCGCCACTCACGACGCCGTTCTGCTCGACTGGGCCGATAGCCTTCAGCAATGTGAATCACTTGAAATTGAATGTATTGATTTTAACGTAGAAGATTGGAATCAGTTCTGGCACGAGTTGGATTTGAGCGGACGTTTGGACTGGGCATAGCAACGATGGACCGCTAAGCGATGTGGCATGAGCGCCTCGCTCGTGGAGAAGCCTTGACTCAAGGGACACGCCTGCCTGCGAACCAGGTGGACCACGGTCAAGATGACCATGCCACGAGATGACCATGCCACAGCATGGCAAACGGACTAACCAATCGTCCTAACTCAAACGTTTTTGGAAGCGCAGCACACTGAGCGTCAGCACCACGACTCCACAAATGGACAAGCCGATCACCGAGGGCAATAGGTCAAAGAAGTCGGCTCCTCGCAGCACAATGCCGCGGAGAATCTCGATGTAGTAGGTAACCGGAATCCCGAAGGTGGCCAGATAAATCGGCAACGGCATTTCGGTGCGAGGGAACATAAAGCCGGACAACAAGACTGACGGCAACATGATCACGAAGGCAAATTGAAATGCTTCGAGTTGAGTTTTGGCCAATGTCGAGACGAGCAGGCCAAGTCCCAGCGAACACACCATGAACAGCAGCGATAGAGCCATCAACAACGGGATACTGCCACTGATCGCAATCCCGAACACATAGATCATCACGGCCAAAACGATCATCGTCTCGATAAAGCCGACAATGGCGTATGGGAACAGTTTCCCCAGCAACAAGCCCGTTCGGCCAACGGGTGTGACGAACAGCTGTTCCAGCGTTCCCAGTTCGCGTTCTCGAACGATGGCAAATGAAGTTAAGAACAATGTCACTAGCTGCAGAATTATCCCGACCAACCCCGGCACGAAAAAGTGTGAGCTTTCCAGCTCGGGGTTGTACAGCATTCGCGATCTCACCTCGACCGGCAACGCGACGTGTCCGGTGGCGTCGCGAGCGGGACCGACGCCGAGGGATTCTCCGCGCGTCCGCGCGATTTGAATCGAAAGATTCACGCCCAATAGTTGCGCAGTATTTTGCGCCGTCGTTGCGACTTGCGAATCACTGCCATCGATCAATACCTGCACGTGCACCTGCTCGCCGTGTAACAGTCGATCGGAATAGTACGGTGGAATACGCAAGCCAACTTTCGCGCGGCCGGAAGTCAGTGCGCGATGAAACGATTCGGAATCGTAAACATGCTCGATCACTTTGAATCGTCCCGTATTGACGAAACTTGCCGTTAAATCGCGAGACGCCTGACGGCCGTCCAAGTCGAAGACGACCAACGGGATGTTCTCGATCTGTGTTTCGATCGCATAGCCAAAGATGATCGTCTGCATGACGGGTAGAACGAGCATAAAGAAGATCGTCGACGGCTGGCGTCTGATGTGAACGAACTCCTTTACCAGGATCGCCCACAATCCGTTGAACGTGTTGCCGTTGTTCCGTTTGTGCCGTGCTGTTGAAGCCAAAGGTGCTGTTGAAGCCAAAGGTGCTGTTGAAGCCAAAGGTGCTGTCGAAGCCAAAGCAGAAGGAACAGAGGTAGTTTCATTCAGATCAGACGGCCTCTCGGCCGCGTCAGGCGATGCGATTTCCTCTCTCTGTTCGCGGGAAGTCGCGACGGTCGCTGACTCATTGGCCCGCGACGCATTCGACTCGGCTTCTTT
>JBLHLE010000116.1:0-10962 GCA_047620805.1 Pirellulaceae bacterium | reverse complement strand
CAAAAAGAAAACTTGTCGCACGAGCCGAAAACGACCACGTAGGATCGTAAGGGGCACATGATGAGAAGACCGTGAAATTGCGGTGAGTCAATGTTCACTCAACTGCCTAAACCGACAAAAACGCCAGAGCGCTGAACTAGCTTCCAGCGCGCCTTTACCCAAGTTGTTTCTGCGACTGCGGGATGGTAAATAGCGACTTTTTCGACACTTCTCGGTGAACTCCACCACTTTTGCGTGGCGGTCTTTTCGGGAATGCCAGCAAATAGCGGGGCCAAACTGCACTTGGATTCCCGGCTTCAGAATCAGCCCTGCAACCAGGTCATACGCCTGCCGTAAATAGCCCGGTATTTACAGCGTCAAACCCACTTTGCGACCAAGATTTTGGTGGTGTTCACCGAGAAGTGTCACTTTTTCCTTTGTTTTGCCGGTCGCGAGTTCCCGATTGGCACCCGACGCAGAAGTCCGCTAAAGTAATAGCGCTGTCCCCACTCCCACTTTATTTACTAAGGGTCGATCTCGATGAAGTTGGTACTTTCAAAAACAACTGTCTCAAGCCGCAGTGCACTGTTGTTTTGCTCGGCACTGTTGTTTTGCTCCGCAGTATTGTTTTGCTCCGCACTGTTGTTTTGTTCCGCAGTGGCAGTTGCCGAAAAGATCCCCGAGCGATATTGGCCGAATTGGCGTGGCCCTCAAGATTTGGGAAGTACAGAAAAGGGCAGCTACGTCGCAGAGTTTGACAGCAGCAAGAATGTGCTGTGGAAGATCGAGTTGCCTGGTCGTGGGTGTTCAACGCCCGTGGTTTGGGGCGACCACATTCTCGTGACTTGCCCGCAAGACGAAGTCGACACGTTGATGAGTTTGGACTGGGCTGGAAAAGTCCGCTGGCAAACGAGTGTCGAAAAGATGCGTGAGGGAAAACATCGGAATGGCTCGAGCTGCAATCCTTCACCGATCACTGATGGACAATTTATCTTTACTTACTTTAAGAATGGCACACTTGCCGGTTTAGATTTTTCGGGAGCCTTGCTTTGGAAGACGAATTTGCAAGAGCGTTGGGGCAAGGACACTCTCTACTGGGATCTCGGGACCTCGCCCGTATTGACCGACGACCACGTCATTGTTGCCGTGATGCACAAAGGCGAATCGTACTTGGCCGCTTTTGAAAAAGAATCGGGAGACTTGGCTTGGCGAGTGCCACGGAATTATAAGACTCCTGTTGAAGGCGACCACAGCTACGCAACTCCGCACGTGATCCAACGCGATGGAAAGCAAATCATCGTTGTCTGGGGAGCCGAGCACTTGACGGCTCACAGCGCCGAAGATGGCAAAATGTTGTGGGAGTGCGGCGGTTTCAATCCCGACGAAAAAGGCAACTGGGTAGTTGTTGCTTCTTCGGTCTTGGCTGGCGACATTGCCTTGATACCTTACGGACGCGGCAGTCGCTTGGCCGGTGTGAAACTTGGCGGGCAAGGTGATGTTACCGCGACCAATCGTCTTTGGACGAGAGAGAACACTGGCACGTTCGTGCCAACTCCCGTCGTTGCCGATGGAAAGCTTTACATGGTTCGCGACCAGGGTGAAGTCGAATGTGTTGAACCAAGAACCGGCGAGACGCTTTGGTCGGCAGCCTTTCCAAGGAACCGCAACAAGTTTTACGCTTCGCCTGTCATCGCGGACGGGAAAATCTTCGCACCGCGCGAAGATGGCGTTATCCTCGTCGCTACAGCGAGTGGCGATTTCAAGCTGCTGTCCGAAAACGACATGGGCGAACGCGTTATCGCCTCGCCAGTACCCGTCGGCAATCGCATGTTGATTCGCGGCGAACAGCACTTGTTCTGTATTGGGAAGTAACAAGCGCAGCGCAGTTTCGGCAGCTGATCCTCGCCATCACCTCTTCAGCGGGTAGGCGTAGTAGTGATTCTCACCAATCTTGGTTTGGATTGTGGATCTACCGTCGGTTGCAATGATTACGTCTTCACTGGCAAAGAAAACTTCCTGCAGAGAATCTTCTTCAATGAAGACCTCTTTTTTCGGGCAGTGCAACCTGCGCCGCGACTTCACAAAGGACAAAAGCTTCCTCGACAGTCACGCCGTTCAATACCACGTGCACTTGGCGTGGATTGTTTCCGGTTAAAGAAGCATAGAGAACAGCGCCGGACAAGTACGCGCCGTAGGCGCTGGGATGACTTCCATCCTTGGCATAGAGTTTTCGCCACAACTTTTCGTCCCGTTCCTTGAGGGCAGCCCAGGCTGGACCAATCGGGATTACGGCTGCCTTCGCCGCCGCGCCCAATTCTTGATATGCTTCTGTTAAGCGTTTTTGCATCGTTTCGAAATCGGGATTGTGACTGCGGTTGGCTTTGTCGCCATCTCGTCTTCCCCAAGTTGTAAACAGGATTGGCTGTGCGCCGCTGTCTCGCACAATTTTACACAGCTGCTTGCCGCTCTCCAAAAACGAGTCGCGCAGAACTGGTAGCGCGGGAGCTTGACTTTGCTCCTGCAGCATCACGACGTCCCACTTGCCCGTCCGAATCTCATTCGTTGTTCCCGCGTGCTTGAGGTGTTGAGAAAGTTGACGCCCACCAGGTGTAATGTACTTCAGCTGAATTTCTTTTTGGTGCGCCATCATAAAGGCATCGACGCCGGGCTTGATTCCGCGCGTATAGCTGTTTCCAACGCACAGCAGCTTCTGCAGTTCTCGAGGCTTTTCAGCGAGGCAAGAATTCGGACGCGATAAACTCGCCAATGTTAGCGCGGAAGCAATAACAAAGTAGATTCGCATTCGTTGCATGGTAGACTCCTATTGATTGGTGCGATCGATCCGGGATATTGTAGCGTATTGCTTGCTTTAAGGGACGACGAGTACGTCGCCATGGCGTCAACCTAAACTGCTGTGTCATTCAACGAGACCGCGGCAAACTCCTTTCAATGACGAAGGAAGTCAGATGACTCAGCCGATCCAAGATGTGCTCGTCGTTGGAGCTGGCAGTGCGGGCTTGCTTGCAGCCCTCACGATTGAGCGGTTGCCGGCGAACATCAAGGTTCGAATTGTGCGGTCGAGCAACGTCTCGGTGATCGGCGTTGGCGAGTCGACGACGGCAGCACTTCCTCTTTACTTGCACGGTCCTTTGGGAATCGATCGAGCGGAGTTTTATCGCGAAGTTCGTCCCAGCTGGAAGTTGGGGATCCGATTCGAATGGGGAGCCAAAGACGTCCCGCATTTCTATTATCCGTTCGACAGCCGTCTCGATCATAAACGAGATAATCTGCCGCGACCGGAGGCCTATTTTTGTACAAACGATTTGAGTGACTTCACGCCCTATGCATGCCTGATGGAACGCGGTTGTGCGCCGCTCTACCAACATCAAGGGCGGCTCGTCGTCGATGAGGGATTCGGATATCACCTCGACAATAACAAGTTCATTGCCTATTTGGAGTCCTTAGCCAGCCGCCGCGGGATAGACATTATCGAAGGCGAAGTAAATGACGTGCAGCTAGACGAAAGCGGCAATTTGAAACCGCTGAAGTTGAAAGACGGGCAGGAACTTAAGGCCGATCTCTACGTAGATTGCAGTGGCTTTCGGTCTTTGTTGTTGGGGAAAACGCTGGAAGACAAATACACAAGTTATAACGATGTGTTGTTTTGCGATCGGGCGATTGTCGGGTCTTTCCAGCGCGGCGGCAAGGTGCTTCCGTATACTACGGCGGAGACAATGGAGCACGGTTGGTGCTGGCGAATCGAGCTACTTGATCGCGTGACGCGGGGTTATGTTTTTTCGTCTCAGTTTTGCGACGAAGAGGAGGCGGGCCGCGAACTACGTGAAAAGAATCCAGAGTTGCTGGACGCAGAACTGCGCACCTTGAAGTTTCCGTCGGGACGCTACGAGAATTTCTGGACGAAGAATGTTGTTGCGATCGGCAACGCTTCGGGATTCGTCGAACCCTTGGAAGCGACCGCACTACATTTGGTGTCGGAGCAGTTGCGGCTGGTCTGCCAGGGTATTATGGATTGTGAAATGCGAAACCAGCCGGCGATGCAGCGATTACAGAACGGACGATTTCGCGCGATGTGGGACGACGTTCGCGACTTCTTGGCAATGCACTTTAAGTTCAACCAGCACTGCGACTCGGAGTTTTGGAAACATTGTCGCGCGAACACAAATCTGGGAGGCGCTGAGGAAGTCGTGCAATTCTATAAGCAAGTCGGCCCCTCAATCTGGCTCAAGAAATTGCTGCCCAACGATAGTATGTTCGGCTATTCGGGGTACATGAACATGATTCTGGGTCAGCGTCTTCCGACGGACTGGAGTCCAAGTTTTCCGCCGCCCGTTTTGCAGAACTGGAATTCCTGGCGAGATCAGATTCGAATGCGGCACGCAAACATGCCGACGACTCGACAAGCACTCGACCACATTCATTCACCACAGTGGCAATGGCCTGTTTCGAAACGGATTTGAACGTCGGTAGCTGAGCGCGCCAGAGCACTCGGTGGCCATGCTGCTCACTTTGCGTGGCATGAGCGTCTCGCTCGTGTTGGCACTGGTGCTGGAACAAGGCTTGAATTGGGAACTAGTGGGAACACGGCCAGGGTAGTTAAGAATCGACAGAACTCTCATCATCGTCGACGTTCTGCTCCCCGCTCTCGCTTGACGATTCGCCTTCTTTCCCAGCAGCTTCTTCGCTTTGCGATTCTTCGCCTGCCGGTTCTTCGGCCAATCTCTCTTCTGGCGTTGGAACTTTGACTTGAATGCAGTCGCCTTCAACATTGACTTCAAAGCAGTCGACGGCGATTCTGGGATTATCGCACCAGGCACCGTCTTTGGTGCAGAAGCGCCAAGCGTGCCACGGACATGCGACAGTGCCGTCCTCCAGATAGCCGGCGGCGAGTGACGCCCCCATATGGGGGCAAAGGTCGTCGATGGCGCTGTACTCTCCGTTTTCCAGGAATATCGCCACTGTGCGGCCATTGACGTTGTAGGCCATTCCCTTACCCTCTTCGATATCGCCGACCTTGGCGACGGTAGTAAACTCTGACATGCCTTAACCTTAACCTTAACCTTGGCGTTAGCGGACGAGAATAATGAACGATTCCCAAGCGGCGGGGCAGGGGGCCTGAACGACTCGCATCCCTGGGATTTTACTGACGGGAGCGAAACGCCGATAGACGCCGTTCTAACCGACTTTCTAACCGACGTTACCCCATACGTCGGCAGCTGACGTAATTACCGCCGTCGCAAAACTTTATCCGTGGGCCCGTGTAAAAGAATAGCCCTGTGCACTGAATCACTTTCATGCGATATTATTGGGCTACTCTGAACGCTTTGCGCCGCTGAGTAATCAGGACACTTATCAATAACCACGCGCTGCCCGTGAGGCCAGAATGCTAAATCAGTCGCTGAAGGACTATTTGTTCAGTCGAGTCCTCCCAAATGTCAACATGCCCGCTCAATACATGGGCGGCGAGTTGAATATTGTTCGGAAAGACCATCGGGAAGTAAAAGGGAAGCTCTGCTTGGCTTTCCCGGATGCCTACACCATTGGCATGAGCCACCATGGTCTACAAGTCCTCTATTCACTCATGAATCGATTGGACGACTGGGCGTGTGAGCGAGTGTTCACGCCGTGGCCGGATATGGAGCAACAACTGCGGGATCACAAGCTGCCGCTGTATAGCTTGGAGACTTTCACGCCGGTCACCGAGTTCGACGTCTTGGGCTTCTCTTTGCAGTACGAGGTTTGCTCAACGAACATCCTCACTATGCTCGACCTCGCGGGAATCCCGTTTCGAACTGAAGAACGAACGATGGAGCATCCGCTGGTGATTGCCGGCGGACCATGCGCCCAAAACCCAGAACCGTTCGCGCCTTTTATCGACGTCTTTGTCACGGGCGACGGCGAGCCCAGCCTGCCGGTTATCTGCGACCTCTGGGCCGACTTGAAAAACGGTGCCAGGACCCGCGGCAAGGCCGGCAAGCAACACCGCGAAGAGCTACTCCTCGAATTGGCGAAGCAAATCCCTTACGCATATGTTCCGCGGTTCTATCGACCTGAATACGTCAACGGTCGCATTACTGCATTAACTCCAACTCGACCCGGCGTGCCCGAGACGATTGAACCATGTGTGATTTCGGACCTCGATGGCATCCCGCTGCCAACCAGTCCGATTGTGCCATTCGTCGAATGCGTACACGATCGCATCGCGGTTGAGATTATGCGCGGCTGCCCGTGGCAATGCCGGTTCTGTCAGAGCACTGTTATCAAACGTCCTCTGCGCATTCGATCCGTCGATACGATCGTTCAGGGAGCATTGGAAAGTTACAAGAATTCGGGACACAACGAAGTCAGTGTGCTGTCGCTTTCAAGTAGCGACTACCCTCACTTCGAAGAACTGATCCTGCGATTAAAAGAAGTCTTTAAACCACTTGGCGTCAACGTCTCGGTTCCAAGTTTGCGCGTTAACGAACAACTCCGCAGTATCGCGGAACTGCTTGGTAACGATCGACGCAGTAGTCTGACGCTGGCTCCCGAAGTGGCGCGCGACGACATGCGAGAACAGATCCGCAAGAAGATCAAGAACGAGGACCTTTACGAAGGTTGCCGCGCCGCGTTTTCCCGCAACTACGAAAGCGTGAAGCTGTACTTTCTCTGCGGTCTGCCCGGAGAGCGTGAAGTCGATTTGGACGGCATCATCGAAATGTCCGAAACAATCTCGAAGATTGGAAAAGAAGTTCGAGGTCGCTACGCCAAGGTCACCGCCAGCGTCTCCAACTTCGTCCCCAAAGCGCATACGCCATATCAATGGAACGCGATGCAAACTCGAGAATACTTCAATTGGGCTCATGACCACCTTCGTAAACAGTGCAGTATCCGCGCTGTTCGTGTGAATTGCCACAACGTCGACTTGAGTTTGCTAGAAGGCGTTCTCAGCCGAGGTGATCGACGAACGGCAGATGCTGTCGAAATCGTTTGGCGAAACGGTGGTCGCATGGATAGCTGGAACGAATGCTTCAATGCGAGGCGTTGGTGGGACGCCTTTGATGAAGCGGGAATCGATGTCGAACAATCGTTGCACAAACCCTATGAGTTAGCCGACAAGCTGCCGTGGGATCATGTCAATGTAAAATACGGCCGCAAGTTCCTCGAAAAAGAGCAAACGCGCTCGATTATTCAATTGGATGCAATGGCCAACGCAAAATAGTAGAATAGGAAAGCAGTGATAGCACAAAGACGAAGCAAGTCACAATAAATCCCAAAACTAAGTCAATGTCTCAAAAACAAAGCAATCCATCGAGGTTTCTTGTGGGAGTTGGCGATTGCAGATTGGGCCTGGCTTGCTTCTTACTGTTGGTGCCTATCTGCAGCTTGTGGGCACAAGAAGAACCTCCGCCCCCCGCGACTCTTGCGGAATCACTTGAGCTTCTGCAAACAGGCAAGTACGAGCAAGCTTACGTGGCGTTAGAACCGTTGTTAGCGACCGAATCCTTGGCCGTAATCTACGCCTCTCAAGCGCGCGTCGCCGAGGGGAAGTTCGACCAAGCAGAAAAGTTGCTTCGAGCGGGACTCGAGCAGTTCGACAAGTCTCGACGCCTGCGTTGCGAATTGGCTGTATTACTTCTCCATCGCGGCCAGTGGGAAGAATCCCAGACGCTAACGACGTCCGTTCTGACCGAATCTGCGAACTTCATTCCCGCGCTATGGGTCCAAGCGGAACTCGACCGCGTGCAAGGTCGAATCGACGCCGCCGAAGCTGGCTACGCGAACATTCTTACCGTGCACGGCAAAGAGCGAGCGACCGACCCGGCAGTTCTGCAAATGGTAGGCGAAGCGTCCGCGCAAATCGCAAGATGGCAACGCAGAAGCAAAGTCTTTCATTCGCTGATCAACGAGTTCTACCCGGGTATTATCGAGAAGAACCCCAAGCACTGGCAGGCCAGGCTCGCGTCCGCTCGGCTGTTCTTGGAGAAGTATAACGACCCAGCGACAACAGCCGACCTAAATGCGGCACTGGCGATCAACGCCAACTCCGCGGAAATTCACGCGGGACGAGCAGCGCTTCAGCTGAGTAACTACGATCTGCCCAATGCCAAGCGATCGCTGACTCGCGCTTTGGAGCTGAACAACAAGTGCATCGTCGCGTTACAATTGCACGCCAGGCTGCAGTTGGTGAATCGCGATTCCGCCGACGCTCTTGCCACTCTGCGATCAGCATTAGAAGTAAACCCCAAAGATGAGGAAACACTCGGGCAACTCGCCGCGATATATGGATTATTGGATGGCACGAAAGAGGACCCCGACAGTCGGCTTGGCAAACTGATCGCTCAAGTTGAAAAGCAGAACGAACATTGCGGCCGTTTCTATGTCGCGCTGGCCGATGGGTTGGACAGCGTCCAACGCTTCCCGGCTGCTGCGAAGTACTATCGCTTGGCTTTGCAACGGCTGCCGAAACTAGCCGGAGTGCGCGGCAAACTGGGGCTGACACTCATGCGGTTGGGCGACGAAGCCGAAGCAGCTGTGTTGCTGAAGGAGTCGTTTGAAATAGACCCCTTCAATGTTCGCGTCAAGAACATGCTGACGGTGCTCGACGTCCTGCAAAACTATGCGATCATCGAGACCGATCACTTCATCATCCGGTTCGACCGCGGTCGCGACGAGTTGTTGGCGACCGCCGCAGCTCGGTATCTGGAAGACGAAGTTTATCCGGAATTAGTTAAGTCGTTGGGGTACGAACCGCCAGAGAAATCGCTGTTCGAAATTTTCAATCGAGCGCGGAATTCTAGCGGTCACAATTGGTTTAGCGCCCGGATGGTCGGCTTGCCATTCATTGGCACTGTTGGCGCGTGTGCCGGCAAGATGGTGGCAATTGCTTCCCCCACCGACATGCCCAAGAAATACAACTGGGCTCGAGTCCTCAAGCATGAATTCGTTCACGTTGTCAACTTACAACAGACGAATTTCAATGTCCCTCGTTGGTTTACCGAAGGACTGGCGGTATGGCACGAAGGATACCCGCGCCCCGAGATGTGGAATACGATCCTCGGTGGTCGGTTTCGCGCCAATAAAGTGTACGACCTGAGTTCCATCAACTTCGCCTTCGCACGCCCCTCCAACGCTGCAGACTGGACGTTGGCTTATTGCCAGGCGGAATTGTACGTGGAGTTCATGATCAAGGAATACGGCGACGACGCCGTCGCCAAGATGCTCGAGGCTTACGCGGATCGCATGGACTCGGCAGCTGCGATACAGCACTGCTTTAATGTCGAGGTCGGCGCCTTCGAGAAAGGCTACACGGCGTACGTTAAGAGCGTCGTCGATGATATCAAAACTAGTGGAGCCAAGGCGCCAACGAGTTTCGCCGAACTGCAAAAGCAAGTTCGCGATGCCCCGGAAAACGCCGACTTGCTGGCCGACTTGGCCTATGCTTACTTGCAGCGAAAATCGAACGCGTCGGCGAGGCGTTACGCTCTGTTGGCTCGCAAGCAAAATGAAAAGCAGCCAATCGCAGGTTACGTTCTGGCTCGGCTCTATATTTCGATTGGGGACGTGAAGCAAGCTCACGCGTACTTAATGGAAGTGTTTGACGAAGAAAATCCAGACGAAAAAGTACTATCGCTCTTGGCCGCTTTGAAGTTGAAGGCGGAAGACTTTGAGGGAGCAGCCAAGCTTTATGAGATTGGTCGAGCGCAACAACCAACAACGGATCGCTGGGTCAAAGCGTTAGCTCAGGTGTACTTGAAAGCGAACAATAATGACAAACTGACGAGCGTACTCAAAGAGCTTGCCGATCGCGACGGCGACAACGAATTGGTCTGCAAGAAACTCGCCTTCATACACGGCCAAAAACAGGAACTCGCAGAGGCAGGCAAATGGGCCATTCGAGCGTTGCAGATCGATATCCTCGATCCCGAAATGCACGCCATCGCGGCCAGATCGTTTGCCGCAGCAGGCAAAGCCGAACGGGGAATCGAACACTACGAGTTTGCCATTCGCATGAAGCCGAGTGAGGCAGTTTGGCGATTCGAATTAGCGACCACTCAGGTCGACGCGGGCCAGGAGGCAAAAGCAATCGCGACTTTGAATGAACTGAGACAAATCGCTCCCGACTTTCCGGGCGGCGATGTACTTCTGGAGAGCCTGACGAATGACCAGTAGCGAAGAGACCAACTCCACAACGAGCAGTCGCGAAATCACTTTGAACGAATTTCAGCAGCTGATCCGCGAGATGTACTTCGAGCAAGATAACGCTCGAGGAATCGACGGGACGTTCATGTGGCTCATGGAAGAAGTTGGTGAACTGGCATCGGCGTTACGCGAAGGCAACGCGCAAGACAAAAAGGAAGAGTTCGCCGATGTCCTGGCTTGGCTAGTCACCATTGCCAACGTCGCCGGAATCAACCTGACTCAAGCCGTCGTGGAGAAATATGGCGAAGGCTGCCCCGGTTGCAAACAGTATATCTGCGTATGCAACGACAAACCGTAGCTGTTCTCGCTGTGGCTCTACTGGCGAATACTAGCGTTCTGTCAGCGTTCGCCTTTTATTTCCGACCCAAATGCGTGCTCAATTCGTAAAATCTATTGAAAATCGTTTCTCGGAATCTTCATAACCCGCTGCGGGCCTTTCCTATCCAGTCCGCTGGTCGTTATGCTTTAGGGCTTATCGATGGGAAATACTCATAAATGCAAGGGTGCGAACGTCGCACTGTTAGATCTTGGAAGCGAGAAATGTGTCGAACTGAGGTGAAAACGAAGCAGTGGAAAATGTCATCTATAGTGATTGCTTCGCTTCTCGCATTCTTCTCGCAGGCGAATCTGATTGCGGCCGGTGACGTTCAGGATTTGCAGCTTGGATTTGGGCAACACTACACACTTGGCCACTGGGTGCCGATTCGTTTCACGTTAGCTACCGACGAGCCGTTCACTGGAACGATAGAGTTGTTGGCCCCAGACAGCGATGGGATCTTAGTC
>JBLHLE010000115.1:0-10965 GCA_047620805.1 Pirellulaceae bacterium | reverse complement strand
CAGACTCGCGGCACTACGCATGAAATCCATCGTGTTGGCGGAGCGCGGAATCAACTCCAGTACGCGATCCAAACCGTCGTCGATCGTTCGTTGCTCGACTAACCGCTGACGAAACTCTCGGTCCTGCTCAGCATTCGGGCGTTGGCCGTACAACAGCAAATAACTCACTTGCTCAAACGTGGCCCGTTCGACAAGTTGATCGATCGGGTAACCTCGGTACGACAAGCCATTGGCAACAGTGGAGATACTGGTTTCGCCAGCGATGACGCCTTCAAGCCCTGGATAGTAGTTCTCGTCGCCCATCGTTCCGCTCACTTTGAATTGTTGCCAAACTAGTCTTGGTCGTCTTCCTCAATATCGTCGTCTTCGATTTTCCCTTCGCCGTCTTCATGCTCTTCTTCTTCGATTTCGTCTTCGATTTTCCCTTCGCCGTCTTCGATTTCATCTTCGTCGGCGAAGTCAAAGAAGTGGCGATCTTTCTCTTGAAAGCCGTCGTAGTCTAACAGTTCGTAGAGTTCGGCACGAGTTTGCATGCGATGCAGAAGTGTTTCTTGGCTGCCGGTGGAATTGATGACTCCCAAGGCGGCTTCCATGGCGCGCATTGCGATCCGCATCAAGGTAACGGGATAGAGAACGGCAGCGTATCCGAGTTTGGCGAATTTCGAATGTGGCAGGAGTGGGGACTTTCCAAATTCCGTCATGTTCGCAATCAAAGGTACTGGCATCTCTTCCGCGAAGATTTTGAATTCTTCTTCGGACGCGAGGGCCTCGGGGAAGATCCAGTCGGCACCGGCATCGACGTAGCTGAGTGCTCTTTCGATAGCGGCGTCGAGTCCTTCGCTGTCGCGAGCATCTGTGCGCGCGATGATTACGAAATCTGGATCGAATCGAGCTTCGCAGGCCGCGTAGATTTTGGCGCACATCGCCGACGGATCGACGAGCGTTTTTCCGGAGAGATGACCGCAGCGTTTGGGCAGGACTTGGTCTTCCAATTGCATCGCCGCAGCACCTGCCGCTTCCAATTCCACAACAGTTCGCAAGACGTTAATCACTTCACCGAATCCCGTATCGGCGTCAACGATGACTGGAATTGTTACATTGCGTGTGAGGTAGGTAACGTGTTGCACCAGTTCGGGGAGAGTCAGCAAGCCGACATCGGGCATTCCCAGCGTATTGGCAGACAGCGTTGCACCGGAGAGATAAGTCGCACCGAAACCAGCTTGTTCGATCAAGCGAGCGGCCAAGGCACTCGGTGCACCGGGCACTTGCAGAGTTTGATTTGCGGTGGCGTTGCGAAGCGCCAATCCGGGGGAAACGTCCATGTCTTTGACCTCAAGAATCGCGAACGCCGGGATTGTGACCGCGAAGATTTGTCCGCAGCTAACACCTAGCGAATTTGCCAATACCAACCAACATCGAGTGATTCGTAGCACGTAACAGCAAAAACCATTGACTAAAATGGAAAATCCCAATCACTCGGTGCTGTCTGAATATACGTGCTTAGCGGGTAAAACCACAATAGAAGCGAAATGTCGGTCGCGGACAGCGGACTCGGGTTGTCCAATGTTTGGTAGAAATCTATTTTGATAGCCGAGCTTTGCCAGGAAATTCGACGGAATCCAAAGTGCGACGCGGCTGCAGAACTGTTTTGACTCCTGTGTTTCCCGACTCCTGTGTTTCCCGACTCCTGTGTTTCCCGACTCCTGTGTTTCCCGACTCCTGTGTTTCCCGACTCCTGTGTTTCCCGACTCATTCGCCAACCAGACAAACATTCGCCAACTTAGATCGACCCGCGGCAGATTTCGCTTCATACATGCAAACGACTTCACCAACTGAGAATCATTACACCCGGCTGGGCTTTTGGTTGGATGCTGCGCTGGTCCTGGTTGTATTTTATTTTTACGCCGGTTGGCCAACGCCCGACGTCAACGAAGCCCATTACCTTGCCAAAGCCAGACACTATTGGGATCCGACGTGGTGCCCCAACGATATCTTCCTCGATTCCGCGAACGCTCATTTCGCATTCTATTGGCTATTTGGTTGGCTGACTGTTTTCCTGCCATTGCCTGCGGTTGCTTGGATCGGGCGATTACTGACCTGGGGATTACTGTCGATCGCCTGGGTTCGGATTCACAAAACGCTATTTGATCGACGATTGATTGCGGTTCTGTCCAGTGTCCTATTCATCGCGTTTTGGCAGACCTCGCAACTTGCGGGCGAGTGGCTTCTGGGCGGTGTGGAGGGTAAAGGATTCGCGTACGTATGCGTCTTCTTTGCGATCGACGATATGCTCAACCGGCGGTGGAAGCGGGTTTGGGTGTTGCTCGGAATTGCCTCCGCTCTACATGTGCTCGTCGGTGGCTGGTCGGTTCTATGTGGTCTGGTAGCGTGGTATTCGACGGGGCGGCAGCGGCCAACATTTCACTCGATGTTTCCGTCGCTCATGCTGGGACTCGTCCTTTCATTACCAGGCCTAATCCCAGGACTCATGTTGACTGCCAATGTCGCCCCAGTCGTCGTTACGGAAGCGAACGTAATTTACGTTTTCAAACGCGTTCCACATCACACGGTATTTCACTTCTTTTTGTATTACTCGCCGGGCGTTCTTGCAGTCGTTCGGCATGCGGTCTTGATCACAGCCTGGATTGCGGTCGCCTGCTACACGCCATGTGAGATTTGCCGGCAGGACAAACGAAATGAAACAGACCGCCCATCGCAAAGGGCATTGCGAGGATTCGCGATCGGGTCGCTGATGCTTTCGCTGGCGGGCATCATCATTGATCAATCGCTCCTGAGCAACGCGGTGCTTTCGGCGGCGTTATTAAAGTATTACTGGTTTCGCATGGCGGACATCATGATCCCCTTCGCGGCCGCCGTTGCGTTTTGTGGACTCTATCTGAGGTATGAAAAACAGACATGGGGAAAACTTGTATTGTTCGCTCTCATACTGTTCTCGGCATTCCCGTTCGCAGCAACGATGTACCGCCGACGAATGGTACCAATTGCCGCTGCCGATCATTTGACCGCTCAGCATCTGAGGCAATACTCGATTTCCAGCATGGTCGCGAAGCAGAGTGATTGGCTGAAGACTTGTAAGTGGATTAAAGAAAACACGCCGTCGGATGCATTGTTCCTAACGCCGAAACTTCAGCAGACATTTAAGTGGAATGCCGAGAGGAGCGAAGTTTGCAATTGGAAGGACACGCCGCAAGACGCGATATCCGTCGTAGAATGGTGGGGGAGACTGAGTAAGGTCTATCCGGGCGAGGTTAACTATTATGGGCTCTACCACCACCGGACTGCGGGAATCCGGGCGCTCGCGAACGAATACGGATTTCAGTACGTCGTTGTGGATGGGACATTTGACGGCCCGCCCTTCGAATTCCCGAAAGTGTATCCGAACCAAAATCACGAAAATGCGTCTTATGAGATATACTTGCTGCCGCCACGGGTGACTTTACCGTCACCAATGTACTAACAACCGCTCAATGCCCCGTTTTGTCATGTCAGCGTCTGGTTTCAGCTCTACTGTCAGCTTTACTGTCAACGAACGCAAACTGAAACGAAGCTCTATGATTGACTCCGTCCTCCAACCGATGAAGCAGGCATTGCGAGAAGCGTTGCCTGGCCGGGAGTACCAGCGGGTGGCATCGCCGGAGTTGAGTTACGGTCGTCACTTTGGTCCGCCGCCGAACAGTGCCTCCCAAGCCGCAGTCATCATTCTGTTGCAACACGGCGAAGATGGCTGGACAATTCCGCTCACAAAACGTCCGTCGACTCTAAAACATCATGGTGGGCAGATTTGTCTGCCCGGAGGTTCTCAGGAACCAGATGAATCGCTCGCCGAATGTGCCTGTCGCGAACTGCACGAGGAGCTGGGCGTGCAAATCGAAACTCGCGACTTAATTGGACAACTTTCGCCAATTTACGTATTTGCAAGTGATTTCGCGGTTACACCATTTGTTTCAATTCGATCCGAAGCGCTCGACTACCGTCCGAATCCCGACGAAGTTGAGCAGCTGATTCAGCTACCGATTTCGGCGTTGGATTCGCCGGATCATGCGGGCCGTCATGAAATTGAGCGGCGCGGTTTGTGTTTTCGCACCCCGCACGTAAGCTGGCAGCAGCATCGAATATGGGGTGCGACTCACATTATTCTTTCTGAACTAGCGGAGATCTGGCGTCGAATCCGGCGCAGTGGCCGTTCGTCCGGCTAATCCATTTGCGCGTCGTGGCTCATTGCAGGTGACGTGGCGGACTCCGGCAGGCGAATTCCGCCTGCGGCGAATTCTGCGGGAGGCGGCGTGGAACTCCCTTACGCGTCTCACCGCCCCCAGATATACTCAAATGTTTGTGGCGACAAAATATGCGCGACGTAGTCGGCCGCTAAATAGAAGAAAACTAGTAATCAATGAGTTGAAGAAATGATCCGAGTCGGAATCATGGGTGCCACGGGTTATACAGCTGTGGAACTAATCAAATTGCTGCTGCGACATCCGGAGGTTGAAATCGTCGCTTTAACGACGCGACAGGACGACCAGCCGCACGTGTCCAGCGTTCATCGCCAACTGACCAACCGGCTGGACCTGACACTCGACAACCTCACTCCCCAGCTACTGGCGGAGAAGACCGATTGTGTGTTTAGCTGTTTGCCTCATGCGGCGTCCGCACCGATCGTAATGCAATTGCTCGATGCAGGTGTGAAGGTGGTCGATTTCAGCGCCGACTATCGCCTGGACGACCCCGTACTCTATTCCAATTGGTACAAAGTTGAGCACCCCGATCCGGAGCGACTCCCCAATGTTCCGTACGGCCTTCCCGAGTTTTTCAAAGAACAAATCAAAGACGCTCCCGTGGTCGCCAACCCCGGCTGCTTTCCAACCGGCGCGGTCCTGGCCCTAGCCCCTTTGTTGGTCGACAAAATCATCGAGCCGGATTCGATCATCATCGACTCCAAATCGGGAGTCAGCGGAGCGGGTCGCAATCCGAAACTTGGCACTCACTATCCGGAGTGCAATGAGAGCATTGCGGCATATAGCGTCGGACAACATCGCCACATGCCCGAAATCGATTTCGTATTGGGCAAGGTAACAGGGAAGAATGTCGAGACGATTTTCACGCCACATCTGGTCCCGATGGACCGCGGCATTCTCACAACTGCGTACGCCAAACCGAACAGCATGGTCAATGAAAACGACTTGATTGATCTTTATCGGGAATTCTATCGAGACGCCCCCTTCGTCCGCGTAGTCGACCACTTACCGGCGACGAAGGATACGATGAATACTAACTACTGCGACGTGACACTTCGCGTTGTTCGCGGACGAATCATCGTTATTAGCAGCATCGATAATTTGGTCAAAGGGGCTTCTGGGGCTGCGGTTCAGAACATGAACGTCATGTACGGCTTCGAAGAAACCACGGCTCTCATTTAAGCGTTCACGCCAAAGGCTCGCACATCCATGCAGTTTGCAGCATCGCATCCCGCCGACACAGAGGAATTCTGATTATGCATGTCCCGCACGGGTTTCGACTCGCTGGAGTTCATTGCGGACTGAAGACCAGTAGCAGAGAAGATATATCGTTAATCGTCGCCGCTGGTCCCGTCGTCGCAGCGGGTGTATACACGCAGAACTTGATCTGCGCCGCACCTGTCGAACTTTGTCGAGCTCGAACTACATCCAGCCAAATCCGAGCAGTCATTACCAATTCCGGCAACGCGAATGCTTGTACAGGCCAGCAGGGCAAAGACGACGCAATTCGCATGACCGAGCTGGTCGCCGCAGCCTGCGACGTTCCCGCTGAATCCGTGTTGGTCATGTCGACTGGAATCATCGGGAAGTTCATGCCGATGGCGAAAGTCGAAGCCGGTATCGCGTCGGCAGCAAGCAAGTTGAGCAACGACGAAGAATCACTGCATGCTGCTTCGCGAGGAATAACGACCACAGACAAAACTCCCAAGATCGTCAGCCGACAAATTCAACTCAATGGCGAGACCATCACGATCACCGCGATGGCCAAAGGGGCGGGCATGATAGGACCCCGCATGGCCACTTTGCTCGGCGTCGTCTTGACGGATGCAAGCCTGAGTGAATCCCACGCAAGTAAATTGCTCAAGGTCTGTGCCGACGCGAGTTTCAATTCGATCAGCGTGGAAGGACACACGAGCACCAACGACACGGTTTTGCTGCTGGCCAGCGGCAAAGTTGGCGGACCCTTGGACGGCGACGAGTTACGCACATTCAGCAATGTAGTTGAGGAACTCTGCATTCAATTAGCCAAAATGATTCCCGACGACGGCGAGGGGGCGACTCACCTGATCGAGATCGAAGTTAGTGGCTGTGATTCCAATTGCGACGCCAAAGTTATTGCAGAAACGATTGCCAGCAGCAATCTCGTCAAAACGGCGATCACTGGCAACGATCCGAACTGGGGCCGGATCGTATCTGCAGCGGGTTACGCGGGAGTCCATTTCGATGTTTCAAAAGTTTCGCTGAAGATCAATGGACACACCGTATATCAAGACGGGACCCCGACGAACATCGATGCCGCAACAGTATCCAAATCAATGGCCGCTTCGCGCGATTGTCACATTCAACTCTCCGTCGGCGGAGGGCAAGCCAGCGCAAAATTTTGGACCAGCGACCTCACTTGCGACTACGTCAAATTCAATTCCGAATACACCACGTAATCTCAACTCTCCGTAGGCCCGCAACAAGCGAACTCCAACGCCGTCAAATAGTGTTCTTTATTCGGTTGCCTCCCCACTCAGTTCGCGTTGGGGCTGACGATTTATGGCCGGCATCAATGCGAGCTGAGCAGGAAAGTTGCAGACGATTCGTCCGGAATTGATCCGCGGGTGGGGCTTCGAGGTAAAGAGGCGGCATGCCCGCTACATCCGCGTAGCCCTAACGTTCTACGGCAACGGCCTGCGATCTTGTTATCGGCCTACTTTTTCTCCGCAAATTCTCTGCAAAATACTGACCTTTCGGGATTAGCTACAAATCTCTAGACTCCCGCGCCGATGAAAGAATAGAGTCCCAGGTTCGCATTGCTAGCTGTACCCGTCACACTCGATTGGAAAGTGGAGTCGAATATGTCGCAGACCAATCCCCAGCCGCGTTTGTCCGTCGCAATTTTAGTTCGAAACGCGGAAGCTCAAATTGAGCGGACGTTGGAGTCGATCAAGTCGATCGCCGATGAAATCGTGGTACTCGACACTGGTTCAGTCGACGGTACGCTAGAAATTGTGCAAAAGTACGACGTACAGTTGTTCCAAACGTCTTGGCTCGACGATTTCTCTGCGGCTCGCAACGAGTGTCTATCGCGAGTTTGCGGCGACTGGGTTCTGTGGCTCGATGCTGGCGAATATCTCGAAGCTGACAACGCGAGTCAGCTGCGAGAATTTCTGAATCAGCAAGCCGATTCCGGCACTGCGTACATGATGATTATCAAAACGCCGGTCAACGGACAGGATGTTTCTGGTGAGCAGATCGCTCGAGTCCGCTTGGCGCCGACGCATCCCGCAGTTCAATTTGAGGGTCGCGTTCGCGAGAGCCTGGGTCGTTCGCTAGCGGCGACCGGAATTGACGTTCAAGGACTTCCCTTCCGCATCCACCGCGGCGAGTACGACGTGCTGTCGGAGACCAAAGCAAAGAAAGCGAAACGCAACATCCGTATCGCCGATTTGGAGATTAAGGAGACAGGTCCGTCTTCGCGGCTGCTCAACTGCTTGGGCGATGCCTTCCAAACATTGAACGATAAGATGCGCGGAAGTCAGTTCTATCGCCACGCGTTGGAAAGCAGTGAACGCGGCTCTGTCGATATGCTCGAAGCATACTACGGCCTGCTAACGACGCTAGACGGCACTGAAGATGCCGTCGAAACGCAACTCGCAATCAGCTTGGAAGCGCTCGAGATCTTTCCACTCGACTCGCAACTGTTATGCGCGATGGGCGGCTACCTTCAAATGCAAGGTCGCTTAGACCTCGCCGCACGAAGTTATGAGACGGCATATAAACATGGCCAAATCGATCCACAAACTTGGCACCTCGATCAGATCCAAGAGATCGCCGCCGTCTGCCTAAGTCTGGCACTTCAGCTGCAAAAACAAGAACCTCAGGCGCTAGAAATCCTCGAGGAAGCAGTCGGGTACTACCCTAAATCAGTGCGATTGCATCGCCAATTGATGGAGTACTACATCAAACAGGGAGATCGCGACAAAGCGCTCGCTCAAATGGATCGCATGCCACAGGACGTGCCTCACCGCGAGGCCTTGCGAAGCGTAATCCGCGGCGCGTGCCTCGCCAACGCCAAGAATTGGATCGCCGCTCGGTCGTATCTGGAGACTGGTTTTCAAGCTGGCTGCCGGGATCCACTTTGCCTACGCTGGCTCACCGTAACTTTGCTGTCGACAGGCGACTTAGCCAAAGCCGAGCCCATCCTCGCCGAGTGGAATCGGTTGGATCCCACTAACGTCGAAGTCCAAAAGTACCTTGAGATCGTTAGCCAACGAAACCAGCAAGCCGCGAATTCCGCCGGCTCCTCCAGTCGAACCGATACTGCTGTCCCCGCCGCACCGATGTTTGATCGTCCGCACACGAACATCGATCTCGGTCAGACTGAAACGACCGACTATTAAATCGGTCGGCAGTAACATGGCAGTTCCCCGCCGCAAATGCGCGAACCGACCAGCGGCTCGTGACGCGTCTCCTTAATTGGGACTTTGCCTGACGCTGCCACTTCGCACAAAACCCCGTTCTGGCACATAACCCCGTTCTGGCACATAACCCCGTTCACTTGTTACTGGCTTACGGGAAAACAAGAACGAAAAAAGGGCAGGATCCTTCATAGTGACGAATCCTGCCCAACACGGGGGTGAGAAAGCCTCGGTTGAAGGCCCGACACCCGAAGGCGTCTGACCTGCACTTTAACTTTAGTCCCAGTTGCGGCCGAAGGAAGCTAAGTAGTTAGGTAAAATGCGATACCTGGGTAGAAATCGCTCGTTCCGTTAACTCTGTGCTGATTACAGGGATTATGCCCCCGCTAGAGACCACAAACGGGTCATCCAACGGTCACCAAATGGCTAATCGAACGCTGAGACGTGGTCGAAACACGCCCCAGCTCAAACTGGGACGTTGCAAGATGGTTGTAGAGCCGTCCCATCTCCATTGTCTTGCTGTATCCTCATCTTCCCTTGACAAACTATGCTGTCTGGGCAAACTAATTCCCATACGTTCGGTGTGACCCGATTAACTGCCACCTTTGAGTGCTGGATTACGGATTCGCCGAAGTCGAGACTGGAGCCAAGTTTGTGATTGGCCGAACTTTGAATCTAATGTCCGTGTCGTCTGGGTAACCGCGATACGCAACTGGATAGAACAACTGAGTTGCACAGGAACATGCAGATGTCGGATTTTGATGAATTGAACGAAGATGAGTTGGAAGATTTCGACGAAGAATTCGATGACGACTTCGAGGAGGAGTTGGAAGACGAATACGAGGTCGACGAGGACTTCCCCGGCACTATTGCCAATCCAAATGGAGTCCCGGCTAGCGATGACAAGGATGAAGAAGTAGAAGGTCCGGTAGTCGACCCCTAATAGCGTAACCTCCACGAGTTAATAATTGCCCGACCGCGAACCGCCCAGCGGTCCCTTGCGCCGAAAAACGACGCTGAAATGGCGGCGACGTGACCGCGAAATATTCCCGCCAAATGACGCGGCAGGCGCAACCTCAACCGTGATTGTCAATCATCGCCGCACATGGTCTATTCAATGGATTATGATGCGGCAATTTTCGTTACGTGAGTAATAAACGACCGGCGAAACGGCCTGCAGAACTGAACAAAAATGTGAGAATCTTTGTTCGCTCACCACCGCGCAGTCGTTCCAAGTAGAGCCACGATCGCGTTCTTTAAATTGCGTTCTTTAAATTGCGTTCTTTAAATTGCGCCCTTTTATTTGCGCCCTTTTAATTGATGGTACCGAGGATCATGTTTCAGAAGCCACCCGGCCAGCCGAGTTTCCCCAAACAGGAAGAAGACATCCTTAAGTGGTGGAAAGAGCAAGCGATCTATGAGCAAACTTTAGAGCAACGCAAAGATGCGCCCAAGTTCATCTTCTATGAGGGACCGCCCACCGCCAACGGCATGCCGCACCCCGGTCACTGTTTGACTCGAGCTATCAAAGACCTGTTCCCTCGTTACCGAACAATGCGGGGGTACCTTTGCGAGCGAAAAGCGGGTTGGGATACACACGGTCTGCCGGTCGAGCAGGAAGTCTGCAAAGAGCTCGGGATCCACTCCAAAGAGGACATCGAAGAATATGGCGTCGAACCATTTATCCAACTCTGCCAAAAGAGTGTCTGGCGTTACATGCGCGAGTGGGAGCGCTTGACCGAACGGATCGGCTTTTGGATTCACATTGATGAAGCCTATGTGACATATCATCAAAGCTACGTGGAAAGTGTTTGGTGGTCGCTGAAGAATCTCTTCGATCGCGACCTGCTCTACCAAGGTCACAAAATCGTTTGGTGGTGGGCACAAGGAGGTACGGCGCTCAGCAGCGGCGAAGTGGACCAGGGCTATCGCGAAGTCGCCGATCCAAGTGTGTACGTCAAATTTCCGCTTTTGGATCGCGAAGGAGTTTCGCTGTTGGTTTGGACGACGACTCCGTGGACTCTTCCCAGCAATCAATTTGCCGCGGTTCATTCCGAACTGGAATACTCTACGGTTGTCGACAGCGAGACGGGCGAGAAACTAATTATGGCTTCGGCTCTCATCGATGCAATCGCAGCGAAAGTGAAGCGCGAGCTGACGGTCGAATCGACGTGCCAAGGATCCGACCTGATCGGTCTGCGGTACCAGCCCCCTTTCGACTATTATTACAAAACTCAAGCCGACGACTTGGGCGAGTTGACGACGGGTGAAAGGGAACACGTCGCTTGGCGAGTTCTCTCGGCCGA
>JBLHLE010000114.1:0-11041 GCA_047620805.1 Pirellulaceae bacterium | reverse complement strand
ACTGGCGAAAGCCTGATCGACTGAGATCGTGTTCTTTAAATTGTATGAGTAATCGGGGTAGGGCGCGCCGGTCAGCATGACCGCTTCCGCCTTGTGTCCGCCGCCACCGGTGTTCGGGTGGCTCAGTCCGCTCATGACCGTAAAGTCGTTGCGAAACTCTTCCAGATGTTTCAAGTGCGACGGTAATTCGTAATCGCGCCCCGCCTGCAAGGGAACGAACGCTGTGGGATCGAATCCGAAGGGCATGCCGATGCAAACCATTCGCCGTGGCGGCGTGGCCCCGTCCGCCCCGCGTGCGCTTGTGGGAAGCATCGATTCGAGCAACGGCAGACCTACTGCAATACCTGAGCTTTTCAGAAACAGGCGTCGTGGGATTGGAGTTTTCATTGTGCCAGGTCTCTACTTGTGGGTGAATAGTTCGCTCTGTATCGTTTCGATGATCAGCGTTTTCAGGCCAAACTTCTTCGGCTCGGCTCGTTTCAAAATGGAATCAATCGCCAGCGCATCTCCGGGCTCCGTGTGAACGCCGGTCGCGTAGGTGACGAGTTTACCAACAAAATTGCGGGCGATCTGCTCTGGTTTCGTCGCCAGAATGTCTTTGTAAGCCCGGATCTCCGCGACAACAGTGTCGTCCGGCAACACAGAGCTGGAGTCGACATCGGCACCCTTCAGATATTTCACGTGGCCATAGTTACCGCCGTACCAGGTCCGCGCATCGTCCAACTTCTCGCCCGTCTCCGTCGTCCGGTAAAACTCGCGGTAACGACCGACGGGATCAAATGCCTCCAGCGCGAAACCGGGCGGGTCGATCTTCTGATGGCAGCCAGCACAGTTCTTGTTGGCTTTGTGTTTCGCCAGTTGTTCACGAATCGTTGTCGCGCCGCGGGTGTCGGGCTCGATCGAACCAGCATTCGGTGGCGGTGGCGGAGCGGGCGTGCCGAGGATCCTTTCCAGAATCCAGACACCACGGACCACGGGCGATGTGTTGGCCCCATTCGCCGTCACTTTCAGAATGCTCGCCTGCGTTAGCAAACCACCACGCACACTTTCGGCTGGCAATGCGACTCGTCGCAGTTCGGTTCCTTTTACTGGCGGAAGTTCGTAGTGCTCGGCGAGACGTTGGTTGAGAAACGCGTCGGGTGATTTGACTAGCCGTTCGATCCCCTGGTCGCGTGCAACCAGATCGCGAACGAAGGCGCGGGTCTCCCTGATAATCGACTCGTGCAACAGGCCGTCCTGCGTCCCGTCGTGGTAACTTACGAAATACTCCGGATACAGATCGCGGTCCGGCGTCGTCGCTTCGATCTCACGCAAATTCAGCCAGTGATTAAGAAAGTCGTCGACAAAGGCCTCAAATCGCGGCGAGTTGATCAGGCGTTCGGTTTCGCGGCGCAGTACGTCTGGCTTCGACAACTCGCCTTTCGCCGCGAGGTCGCGCAGCGCCGCATCTGGCGAAGTTCGCCAGAGGAAATACGAAAGCCGCGAAGCCAGCTCGAAATCGTTCAGCAGCGGCTCGTCTTCGACGAGAAACAGAAAATGCGGCGAACACAAGACCACGCGGTGAGCCGCGTTCATCGCCACCTCAAAACATTCGCCCTGATCGAGTCGCGTCCTGACGAGTGCAAAGTACCTGTCGACTTCGTCAGCGGACACTGGACGACGAAACGCGCGACTCATGTAGGTAGAAAGCTGGGCTTTGGTGGCTTCATCATCGGTCGGTTGAACGGTGAGCTGGTTACGGCGAATCGCTGCGGTCACGCGCGATGTCTTCGCGACCTCCGCAACGGGGACGAGTTCCGCGTCGCCATAGAGCAGGCGATGTCCCGCCGGCGGCCAGCTTTCGAGCAGCGGCCCGCTGATTTCGACCGGCTTAATTACTATCGCGGGACCGACGCTGGCGATCGGTGGATTGGGATTGTTGATGTGATGCCAACCTTTGGGGATCTTCTCTTGTTTGTCCGGCAGATAGACACTGTAGCCCGCGTCCGTGCGAACTTTATCCATCCGGTATGGCGCGATGATGATTGTCTCGTTGCTTTGGAAGTAACGAGTCAGCTCGATCGAAGTCGGCTTATTGAATTGCGCGTCGAAATAGCCAATCAACTCGCGCCGCTTTCCACCCGCGGCAACCCAGAGGCTGTAGGTGAGATCGTCGCCATCGGTCGTATCGCGAGCCTCAGTGGTGATCTTGATCTTATAACGCCCCGGCGTCTGTCTTGTGAGCTTTTCAAACTGCCGCAGGTAAGCTGGAACTTCGATATGTGTCGGCAGGAAGAAATGCAGATCCTCGCCGCGCAAATTGCACTGCAACTTGTTGTGCGCGTGCCCGTGAAACGGTTTCTCGACCTCGTGCGCGTAAGAGAATCGATGCGCCTTCGTTTCTGGCCGAGCGTGATGAACGGTCGCGTCCCGCAACGCGAGGTCGACCGCGGCCATGTACTGCTGAATGTGGACTGGCGAAATGCTGAGCGCTCCGGTGTTGTTGCTGAACCCGTCGGCCAGATCGTCTTCCGGCAAAAGATCCTGCAGCGGGGTGTGAACACCTAACAAATCGCGAACGGTGTTTTCGTATTCCAGCCGATTCAGCCGCCGCGTCCGCACCCGGCCGCCATCGGCACGAGCCGCCTTGGCTTGCTCCTGGAACGCCAATCTCAGGTCCTGCAACGCAACCGCACTCGCCGCCGACGCCGGGCGATCCTTTTTATTTGCGGGCGGCATCTCCCCATTTTGAACTCGCTCCAGAACCCGCGCCCAAAGTTTGTGGTTCGCCGGGTCCGACAAATCTGTCCCAAGCAGATCGATGCGAAAATCGCCTTCGGCCGTCTGGTTGTCGTGGCATTCAGCGCAGTGCTTCTCGACAAATACGCGGGCAGCCACCGGAAAGTCGGCAGCCGTGACGTACGAGGCATTTATCCAAATCGTGGCGAAGATGAGAAGCGGTGTTTTCATGGGAAAGCTGTTGAATGGTGTTATTTGGTTAAAAGCGAGGATCCTACTTAGTTTGAAAAAACTCGGAGGCAACCGTCGCCTGGATGATTTCTTGCAGTCGGTTTTCGTTCTTAGCGGCCTGCGCCATAATCTGTTCGACGGTCAGATGATCGCCGTAGCCGATGGGGCGGCCAAGTGCATAGCATAACAATTTTTCGGTGAAGCCTTTTACGAAAGTCTCTTTTTCGGCGAGCAACGCCGCCTTGAATTCCTGCACGGACTTGAATTCGGTGCCATCGGGCAACTTGCCGCTCACGTCCAGCGGAGGCGAATTGGCGTCGCCGCGCATGCCTTCGCCATTCTGGCGATCTCGCCACATGCCCGTCGCGTCATAGTTTTCCAAGGCCATGCCAAACGGGTCTACGCGGGTGTGACAGCTCGCGCAATTCTCTGAGGTTCGGTGCTCGTCGAGGCGTTCGCGGACGGTACGTTGCTTGCGGTCCTTGATGGCCGGCAGGTCACCGGCGTTCGGTGGCGGCGGCGGCACGGGCTGGTTCCAGAGGGTGTCCAACACCCACGTCGCGCGGCGCACAGGTAGCGTGCGCGTGCCGTCGGAGAGATAAGTGAGAATGCCCGACATGCCCAGCACGCCGCCGCGGCGTTCATCGGCGGGAGCGGACACCCGGCGGAACTCGTCGCCTGCCACGCCCTCGATCTCATAATGCTTCGCCAGCCGTTCGTTGATGACGAGAAACTTGCTGTCCAGAAAAGCTGTGACCGGCAGATCGTGTTTCAACACTTCATTGAAAAACTCCAACGGCTCACGCTTTGAGCTATCGCGAAGGTCGTCGTCGTAGAACCGGTAAAAGTCACGGTTCGGCGGATTGCCGTTGTGGAAGTTGCGAACGCTCAGCCACTGGCCGGCAAAACTGCGGACAAACTCCCAAGCCTTCGGATCGGCGATCATCCGCGTCACCTGCGCCCGCAACACGGCGGAATCGCGTAGTTTGTTTTGCTCAGCCAGGCGAGACAGCTCTTCGTCCGGAGCGCTGCTCCACAACAAATAGGACAAGCGGCTGGCGAGTTGCCAACCATCCACTGGCTGCGGGCCCGACGGTGGAACTGCCGCAACTTGCGATGGCATCGCCTCGCTGCCGATGTAGAGAAACTTGGGCGAACAGAGAACATTCTTCACGCCCTCACGCACAGCTTGGGTGAACGACAGACCGCGGTCGGCCTTGGTCTTGAGGGTCCAAGTCACGATTCGGTCCAGTTCTTCCGGCGTGACGGTACGGCGGTAAGCCAGCGGCAGAAACTTGGCGAAGATCTCTCGCAGATACGCGTCGTCGTCCCGTTCTTCGCCGGCGAAGAAGAGCGCGGTGCGACCTTTGGGTGGCCATTCGACGATCGGCCCTTCCCACTGCATCTTGCCGATCCAAAGCCGGGGACGTTTCGCGATGTCGAGCTTTGGGTTCCAGATCCAGTAAGGTCCATCGAAGGTCTGGCGGTTCTCGGTTGCCTTCGCGATGGTTTCTTCGAGCAGCTTTTTGAGGCGATCGATCTCTTCGGCGGGCTTCTTCTCGCTCTTCGCCCTGGCGATGTCGCCACCGACGATGACCTGTTTCCACTGCACATCCCAATACGCAGGATCAGCGATGCACGGTTGCTTCCGGTCACCGTAATCCCAACGTAGTCGCCAATCACGATTCATGCCTGGCGGGCCCATTTGCAGATACATTAGAAACTCGTATTCCTTCGGCGCATCGAGTGGCGCATCGATCACCACGCTCTTCACGTTTTCGATGGGACTGCCGAGCGAGAATTGCGATACCAGCCGCACTTCTTTCAAAGCTTCCTGGCCCTCACCTTTGAACGCGCCGGCCTGAACGCGAATCCGATACCAGCCGTCGCGCGTCACACCTCTCTTGCCCCAGTCGACGTTGTAGAAACGGAGCTGACCGAGGTATTCGCTGCCGCCATTTTTTAATGTCCAATCATACGGACCGTGCGGCACGTAGCGGCGATCCTTCGATCCCCATTGATCGAAGTTCGGCTGCGGAATCCAGGCGAGCGGCTCCTTGAGTCCCGTGATGACAGACGGCACGCTGGTCTCAATATATTCGCCAGCTTCGTCCTTGTAGGCAGTCTGGAGTCCGTGGACATACCGCTGCGTCGTTCCGTCATAGGTCAGCTTCTGGACTTCCGGTTGTTCATGGAACACCGCCTCGTCGAGCACCAGATCCGCGACCGCCATGTATTGCCCGAGCTGGCCTTCGTCCATGAATAACCCCGCCGAGCCACGATCAAAACCACCAACCTTACCGTCCGCTGGCAGCTCTTTTTCCACGCGCCGCGCGAAATTCTCATCCAACGAAAACAGATCGCGTACGGTGTTGGCGTACTCGACACGATTCATTCGCCGCATCGGCACGCGGCCGCCCGCTCCCTGTGCTGCCTTCGTGGTTTCGTCGAGCTTTGCAGTAATCCACGACGCCACGGCAAAGGCTTCCTCCGCCTCCGGCCGTGCGGAATCCTGGGGAGGCATTTGGCCGGAGTTGATCTTGTCCATGACCTCCTTCCAAAGGTCGGCGGTATTCCCTGCGTTGAAGTCGGCGCCAAGCGTGTCGATGCGAAAGCCCGCTCGTGCCGAATCGGCATCGTGGCACTCAATACAGTGAGTCTCCACGAAGTCCCGCACGGGACCTCGTAAGTCGGCGGCAAGTGCGCTCGCCGACATCCAAGCAAACGTAAGGCATAACAGAGCATGGACTCTTAAACTCATTGCAATGATACTCGTAACGAGATTGATGGAAAGTAACAATTGATGGAAAGTAACAGCTATAGTATAGCCGCTACGAACGCGCCGATCACTGCTATTGCGGGCGCTGCCCAAGCGGGCTATGAAACGTATGCCGTAAGGTCAATAAATAGAAACGAGCCCTTCGTTGAGTAATAGGCGTTTCTGGTCAAGTTTCTCTTTGAGAACCTGATCTTCGGTCCGCAAGTAATCGATGACTTCCTGTTGCTCACGGTTGATCCAGTTGGAAGCGTTCGATCCAGGAACTCGAATTAGGAGATTCCGGAGGCAATCGAACTGGCTCCGCTATTCAGTGCTTTGGGCACGGCCGAGTTTTTGACCACGCGGTAATTCCGCTCGCAGGGATCTGTGCGGGGGGCACCGGGTAACCGGTGTCCCTACCGCGAAGGCTCTTTGCTGGTAATATCTTCGGTTCCACATTGGCGTCGTTGAGGATCGAACGGAACTGGTAACTGAAGTTCGAGTCACGATCCGTCATCACGTACTTGGAATCTTTAAGAAAGCCATCGAACGGGTCAGTAAGGTTAGTAATCTCACTTTTGTTGTTCGCAAGCATTTTGTAAAAATACATAAAGCTGGACGGGGCTGTTCGTTACTTCCTGCACAGAAGTGAACACGTCTACAAGAGACCTTTGTTCGTTTGAGCAACCCCGTCCAGTATCCGTAATGCGATTTGGTTTGATTTATTGCGATGTTCGTGAAAAATTCTGCAGTCGATTTCAAAAGAGTCAGGATTGAATTCGATTATCCTGAGCTCTGGCGCAATTCTGCTAGTTACTACTGCGCAATGAAGGTGCCGGTCAGCTCAGAAAAACTGAAAATGATTCCAAATGAATGCGGTAAAAATTATTTGGGCATCGAGGTCGACGAAGATCCCAATCCACTTTGGAAGCCACTTCTCAAAAGCAGGAAAGAAAATCTGCGGAAGGCAGCCACCAAGGCATCTATTCGGCTGGCAAGAGGAAGACGTGACAACGCCTAGCTAGATATCTCCCGCTTCCCGCCTCCCGCAAACTATCGCACTTGGTGTGTCTGTTTGCTAGAATAGTCGTTCTTTACTTGTAAACATGTTCTTCGACGGCAGGAATCGATATGAACTATTCTCGACAGTGTGTGATTGGGCTTTTTATCACGATCCTGGGGTTGGCTTCTCTTGCCAATGGCGAAGAGAAATCGCGAGTATGGCGGGACAAATCTGGCCAGTTCGAAGTGGACGCGGTTCTGCTGAAACACGAGGGTGATAAGGTAAGTCTCCGCAAGGAAGACGGCCGAGTCATCAGCGTTCCCGTTTCGGCATTGAGTGCCGCTGATCAACAATATGTGAAAGAGCAGGCGGCCGATAATCCGTTTGCGGGTGGAAGTGTAGAGCCTGCGGGGGCGCCGGAAACGACCGCGAGTTCCGAGGACCGCTTGGCCAATCCCGGAACCGTTGAGGAATTGCCGACCAACGGCGCGAAAATCTTCCTCAAAGTCTTGGAATCCATTCCGCCTTTAGCACCTGATCCGCTGCCTTATCAACTTCCCGAGTTCGAGCAATTCGTGCGACCGATCGACAAGTTCGACGCCTACACTCGATCATCTCCTCCACTACTACTCGATCTCGAAACATCAACGTATGGAATTTCAGTTCACCGTGTCGGCAATACGGTCAACGACGCCCATTTTGGTCGAGTCTATTTGGTTAATCCAAAAGAGAGGCGGGCGAAAACAGCGATGGACCGTAAGGAAACATTCAAGCTGCTGGATCACCATATTCCCTCCAGAGTAACGCTCGGCATCGCAGGCGTTGACGGCTCGACAGAGCGGGGTGGAGATTTAGTCTTAGTGGAGCAACTTGTCGATGGTAAGCCGCACGCCACTGTGCGGTGGCACTTGCCTGGATGGGACACCAACGGATTCAAACCGAAAGTTGAGTATGCAAAATTGTTGGACGGTCACAACGCGATCATCAAGGTGAACGACACCGTCTACCACTGGGACCTCAAAACGGGGAAGTGCCATTTCCAAACCGACCGAGTGATCTACAACCATCAAGTTGTGAGCCCGGGAGGGAAATACCTCGCCATACCAGTATCCAAAGGTTGTCGGATTATTGATATTGCCAAAGGTGAATTGGTGGGTACGATCCCCTTCCCTTCGACACTAAACGCGGAGGCGCATTTCTCTCCCGACGGAACGAGGTTGGCGCTAGTAGGTGGAAACAATTACGTCGTTTGGGATCTAGCGAAAGCCGAATTTCAATCCGAAGCTAAGGTGGGGACGGTCAGTGGAAAGTTCATAGGCTGGATCGACAACCGCTACCTCTTGACAGAACTTGGTGGACTCGTCGATCCGCAACTCGGAATCGCCGTTTGGAAGTATTACATTCCTGGCCCGTTGAAGAAGATTACTACAGGGGGCGGTATTGTTTTCACCATGACCTACGATGTAACCATGGTCAATTGCCTTCCGATTCCACACCGCCCCGCTCTACAAATGATCGAACGTTTAGTGGGGGACAACACCGCTGCCTTAGTCGGGCCGAATACGCCCGTGTCAATTGAAGTGGCGGCCCCGGCAGGCATCGACACAGCGCCGCTCAAGGTGGCATTCGCAACCGCTGCCGAAAAGGCTGGCTGGAAACCCGCGGTCAACTCCGAGGTGACTCTGACCGCAACGATCACCAAAGGCGATCCACAAAAAGTGTATTATCGAAGCTTGCACACTTCCATCTTCGGGCGGCATGACGAGGTTGTATTGGAGCCCTATCTGTTGGCGCTGAAGATCGAAAGTGGCGGCAAAATCATCTGGAGTCGAAGCCCGACAAGGATGATCCCCACTGTATTGCACATGGAACGAGGGGAGTCGCTTCAAGATGCACTCGACAAATACAAAACTGTCAACTCGGACTACATTCGTTATGTCAACTTCCCCGCGAAGATTCTAAAACCAGAAATCGCGAGGTCACTGCGGACAACTCGCATAGATGACGGTGTGTGGGTCGACTAGTCGCTGGGTCTGGAATGTGCCGCTTCTCAGCGTGAAGCGAAGGCAGCAAAAGCTGTTTTCAAAAAATAGGTGGCGTGTTCCTCAACAAAAGGGGTGTCTAGTTGCTTTGCCGTGTGTTCTACGTTCGGCTGAGATTTTGATCTGACTGGTCGCAACCAGTATTGATCCTGGCGACCGGTCTGGTTTGTGAAAACCAAAAAGTGTACGTTGTCTGCGACTTTGCCAGTCTTTCTCATTTCTCCGCAAGAGAATGGATGGATGACTTGTTTGTTTTGGTGTTTGTTTTCGTGCCTTGCGGCCGCACCGGCCCGAAAGTTGTGCCGTGCGAATGTTTTGCGTGAGCGAAACGCATTTTTTCTAGACATACTTGATGAAATACCGATGAATCTTACGTTCACTCCCGACGACAGTTTATATCACTTGGCGCTTGTCCTGGTCGCCGGCATTATTGGCGGCGAGTTGGTTGGTCGAATCGGACTCCCGAAGGTTACGGGCTGGATTGGAACGGGCATACTCGTACGGGCACTTGTCCCCTACCACGGTTCCTTGACCGGATTGAGCGCGTCTACCGTTTCAGAATTCCGACCCTACATGGGTTTCGTTCTGGGCTACATTGGGTTCACCGTGGGGGCGGCACTGCACATCGCCAGTTTGCGAAACGCGGGCAAACGTCTCAGCTTATTGCTGTTGGGTGAGGCCCTGTTAACTCCGACGCTTGTCGGTCTGACTATGTACTTTGTCGGCAGTTGGATTGCGCCTGAAGAGATGACTGCCAGAGCTTGTCTAATTCTCGCGGCGGTCGCCATCGCGGGAGCTCCCGGCACGACGGTACTCGTTGTTCAAGAAGCTCGGTCCCGCGGGATACTGACACGCACACTGGTGGCGGCGGTGGCCCTCATCGACATGGTCGCGGTCGCTGTGTTTGTCTTTACCACGGCGTATTTGGCAGAGGGGAGTGGAGGTGACGGCCCCTGGCATAGCACATGGCAAGTCGCGATCGGCGCAACGTTGAAAGAGTTTAGTATTGCGATCTCCGTCGCAGCCATCAGCTCGATGATCGCGTTGTTTCTTTTGCGGACCGTTGTCGGCCCGGCGTTCTTAGGGCCGCTCATGGTCGCTGTAATTTTGGCCGCTTGGGGTGGAGCCGCTGGATTTGGTGCATCAGGAATTCTGTCCTGTACGTTCGCAGGAATCATCATCACGAATTTCCGGCACGAGACCGTGCGTTCCGCGGAGGCTTATCTCCATTCAATCGGCGGCGCGTTGTTTGCCGCCTTCTATACTTTTGCGGGGATGAACCTTGATTTTACTTTGGTAATGCAAGCCGCCGGACTCGTCGTTCTTTATTTCCTGGCCCGGTTTATCGGGAAATACGCGGGAGCCTATGCGGCAATGTCGCTGGCTGGCGTACCGAGCAGTGTTCGAAACTATTTGGGAATTGCATTGCTGCCGCATGGAGGTGTGGCCGTGGGTTTGATTCTCTTTGTTCAAGGTGACCCACGCTACAGCGATGTGGCTGCGATTGTTACGACTGTCGGTCTAGCCGCTCTCGCCATCAATCAGTTGGTGGGGCCCAGTTGTACGCGGTTGGCACTCACGCGGGCCGGAGAGTCCAACAAGGATTTGCCGCGATTACTCGATTTCCTGGACGAGCATCATATTTCCGTCAACGTCGTTGGCGAGACGAAGGCAGATGTGATTCGGTCGCTCGCATCACAACTGTACGCGACCAAGGTAAAGCCATCGGTCTCCGAGGAAGAGTTTGTGCGAAAAGTTCTCGAACGCGAAGACGAAGCCACCACTTATCTCGCTGCTGGAATGATGATCCCCCATGCGATCCTTGAGGACGGTGAAAGCATTACGGGAATTCTGGGGATCAGCTCGCAGGGGCTCGACCTGGGCGCTCCCGATCACGGAGCTCCGGATCATGGCGCAATTCACGCGATTTTGCTCCTCGCGACTCCGTATACGGACCGCAACCGCCACCTCGAAGTCTTATCGGCTTTTGCGACAATCATTACGCGGGACGTCAATCTCCGCGAACAGCTTTACCACGCCCGTAGCGCAGCGCACGCCTATCAAGTCCTGCACGCGGATGAAGCTGAAGATATCAACTATTTTCTCGAAGACGCCATGGTCAGAGCCGGAGTCGGCGAAGTGGATTCGTAGACTTGAGTGGTCCACAGCCGAACAACTACAGCGTGCTGGCTTGTTACAATGACGATTATTGTCGCGTGCCTGAACCAGATCATTGCTAGTTTGGGCCTAATACTGCCCGACCGCCACGGAGAGCAGGCCGTGCAAGTG
>JBLHLE010000113.1:0-11045 GCA_047620805.1 Pirellulaceae bacterium | reverse complement strand
CATAGCAGGAGCAGTCCAAGGAATGCAAGAATCGAAAGTCGCTTCATTACCAACGCCTCTTTTTTTCGAACGGTGAAAGCGAGTTCTGTTGAGCCCCTGTTTTAATGCTTTCAAACGCTCGTCGCAAAAGAATTGTCGCGGCAAATCGTAGTGGCAGACTATTCTGTTAATTCAGCGGAAGAAGCAGATTGGGATTCCAGCAATTGCTGTTCGTCGCGACGCAGGCTTGGATCGATTAAGAAAGGACCGAACGGAATTAGCGACGATCCGAAGATCAACAGCGTTCGTAGTAAGCTCCAACTTGCCGCGCTGGCGGCCGCAAATAGAGCCACGCAGAACACAATGAAGAGACCGCCATGAACTGAGCCGCAAATCTTTACTGCGAATTCCATGTTCGCCAAGTATTTTAGCGGCATCGCAATGCCGAGCAGCAGAATGAAAGAAACCCCTTCAAGCAATGCAATAAATCGCAGGCGACCGATGGAATTGCCGAGCATGTTCCGCATTTTCAGTTCCAGTTCTTTGGCGTGGGTACGTTGAATTGCAAGTGTTGTGGGCTCCGCAGTTTATGCCTTCGCGATTCGATTTAAGTAAAAATGAGATAACACCCAAACGTCTCTGTTTATTGAGCTTCTTCTGTTTATTGAGCTTCTTCTGTATCTTGAGCTTCTTCTGTATCTTGAGCTTCTGAAGATAACCCCGTTGTCCAGACCACTTAAAATGTCGCGCCTTCCGGTGCGATGCGGTGGATCGGCGTCGCTCTGCCCCAACAGCGATAAACCAACGGGCCATATACGCGATACAGCCTGTTTCATGCGCGCGGAATGTCTGCCTTGGCATTGTTCAACAACCCGGTCGAGGTCGAACCTGAAAAGTGATTGTGAAATGCGGTAGTCATTCTTCCTCGTCGCGGAAAAACTTCCATTGTTTGACAAGTCGCGAAGTGGAGAATCTCTGCCCCAGCGATTCCCAATTGGCGGCATTGTTTACGCGCGACGCTGTTTGAACATCGACGCCGTTGCCGCCATTGGCAGTGATTATAGTGAGTCGGAGCAGGCAAAATCCAGACGGCAAATCGGATATTCGTGCTTTCGAAGTTCTCGCCTGTGTAAAACAGGCATTTTCGAAACGCGTAGAGCCTCGAGAAACCGATGTTTCCGCGAGGCTCTAAGACTTTGAAAGTGATTGCGACAGCCAGGACTACTTCAGCACTTCCTCTGCAGCTTGTCGTAGCTCTTGGTTGTCGGAGTCCAGAGCGTGTTGAATTATCAATTTGCCTCCTTGGCCGCCGATTTCCTTCGCGGCCAAAACGACGGCTTTTCGTAGCTCTACGCTTTCCGACTCAAAGCTGCCAGCGAGAACTGGGAATGCCTTTTCCTTATATTTCATCGCCAACTTGATCGCCTGCGGTGCAAGTCGCTCACTGGACGTGGCGATGAAGAGCAGCAGAATCGCATCGTCGTCTTTCAGCTTCACCGTATACTCGAGAAGAATGCCATTGTGAGCGGGATCGTCCTCTCGCGTTAAGGCTGCCAGAAACGCTAGTTTGTCGTCCGCTTTGTCCGCATACCGCAGCATCACTTTCAGCTGCGCGGCGTCGGCTTCGCGAGCGATCAGATGAAAAAGATGATTCCTTTCCTTCACGTCTGACGCGGCGAGGACTTCGACGAGGTGAGTGCGATCTTCACTGTCGAGGTCTTCATAGCTGAACACAACCGCTGGAAGCGATGAGCGTCCAATGGCTCCGACGGTCGTCAGTGCTTGCTGCCGTACCTTTCGATGGCTGCTCTTTTTTGCAGCGGCACCGAGAATGATGATGCCCTCTTTGCCCATCTCCGCAACGCCCTCGAGGGCTTTAAGTTGACTCGCTTCGCTGCCGCCATTAACTATTGTGTCGATTCTCTTGTTCGCCTCATCGCTGAGGAGAGTACGGTCTTTAGTCAGGTCCTTGAGTTCAGCGAGTTCAAGTTTTACTTCGGCCCCCAGCTGCATTGCTTCGTCGTGCAACGCTTTCATTTTGCTAGTAAGCTCCTCTTTTTGAGCTTTAAGGTTTTTCATTTTGGCTTTCGTCTCGCTAACGATATCCGCATCGTTCTCGTTTGCAACGAGTTGAATGTGAACTGTTTGAACCGTTAGTAACGCCAATGCCATGAAAATTGCAATCAACTTTTTCATCCAAGAATCCTCCGATGTTGGTGATGTGAGTAGCCTCTGAACCCGATCCACGAGTGGATGAGTTGCCGCGCCGTAGACAAACAAAGAACTGGAGATCCGTGTGTGGCCAGCGATCGACTGCAGGGCCCTTGCATACTCGATCCTCTCGCCCAGTGTGCTCGCAGCTGCCTCGTCGCTCGCCCATTCCGCACAACGACGAAAGTGAGCCAGCGTCCACCACACGGCCGGATTGAACCAATGAGGTAGTGCCAAGGCATGCAGCCAGCATGCTTTCCAAATATCGCCCCGTATATAATGCGATAGCTCATGTCTTAAAATGGCTTCCATTTGCGAAGTGGCGCACATGCGTTCGAAGCCAACGGGAACAATGAGACGGTAACCGTCGGGTAGTCGGCAAAGGACTGGTCCGCGCCGCGGACTGACTAAGATCGGAAGCGCCCTCTTAACCCCCGCTTCTCTCTGCAATCTTTCCCAGATCGCTGTAACCTGCCGCGTTGCAGGTTGAGTTCGAAGCGTCAGCACGAATAACATATATGTGCCGAACTGCCAGATCACTACCGCCATCATCCCGGCTAACCAAACCATAAATAAAATGCGATTCCACTTGCCGAGAGAGAATCGGTGGAACCGGCTTACGACCGCGGCAAACTTTGAGCCAAGCGTGGAGGCGCTGACAAAGTCCTCATGCGGCGCCATCGATTCGTTGGACGCCAGGCGGTCAATCCCCCCAGCGTCACCGTCTAGCCATCTCTCTTGGGGAGCGACGAACTCTAGAGCGTCGCTTCGCTCATCTTGTTGGCTCGTCGAGTCGGCTCGACCTTTTTCTGATGTCGACAGCGTTAAGACCGGCAACGGAATATGAATCGCGCCCAGAACACAGCCTTGGAAAATAACCAATCCACAAATCCATCGCTGCAGTGCAATCGAACGAATTTGAAAACGGTGGAGCCAAAAGCGGAATAGCAACATCGACGCTGTAACGAACAGCGTCGCTCGCAGTAGCCAGAACAACCAATCGAATGACGGATTCATTTGCCGCTCTCCTTTTTGGCCTCTTGGGATAACTGAGTTTCTCGTGCCAATCGTGACTCGGCGTCCGCCAGTATTTTCTTCATCTCGCTCACGTCGTCCAGACTCAACAGTGGATCCTGGATCAGCTGGGCAAACAGTGGGACTGCCCCGGCAACCCGCTCCAGCAGTCCGTCAATGACCGAGCCGCTAATCTCTGCCGGTTCAATCGCCGCTTGAAAAGTGGCAGGGCGACTATTGGATTTAACCGCCAACCCCTTGCCGACCAAACGCTCCAAGCGAGTCTGAACCGTCGTATAGCCGATCTTCTGTCCCATTTGCTGCATCGCGAGATGAGCTTGGGAGAGCGAAACCGGCCCGTGTTCCCACAGCATTCGCAGTAGTAGCGTTTCGCCACGGGTGACTTCAATCTTGCTTCTTGTTTTCCGCTTTGCCATCAATCTGATCCCGTTGGTTTACGACTCGTGTAGTAATACATTACTACCGGTGTCGTAAACTAGCAACCGCAGTTTTGTAAAAAAGTTGCGAAAGATTGGTATTGCGAAAGCCAGTTGGCAATTGAGGCAGTAATGATCACGTGGATACGGGTTTTGCTGTCTTCATGGAAAACATTGGCAACTTGTGTCATAATCTTCACTTGCATCGCGGCCACGTCCGGTGGTGATTGTCGTCGGTGAATGTTGATGGTGTCGTCGACGAATGTTGCTGGGCCGATATATTGAAGGACCGAAGTATCGTCTCTTTCCCTTCAATTTGTAGACACTAAATCGCTATTTGGCATCTAGTTCATTTCCTTGCCCGACAGATCCGAATTCATATGACTCGGCAGACAGAATCATTAGCTTTCGCAGCGCCGAGTTGGTTGAACGGGCCGAGTTGGCTGAACGGGCCGATATCCTGGGGGCTATTCGCAGTCGTCACGATTGTCGTTGTAGGCATGGACTTGTATTTGACGGCGGAGCAGTTGTCGAGTGAGGCTCCGTATCCCAATCGGCGGATCACGATTGTAGTCCCGTTTACTCAGGGTGGTGGCAGCGACGGGTTTGCTCGAATTATCAAGCGCGGGATCGAATTAAACAAATTGTTGCCAGTTCCGGTGGTGATTCAAAATGTTCCGGGAGCGGGTGCGACGATTGGTAGTCGTCGCGTGAAAGACAAAGAGCCGGATGGCTATACCGTCTTGTTGCTTCACGAGGCGATCATCACTGCCAAGTATGCGGGCAGTGCGTTGTATGGCCCAGAAGCGTTTGAGCCTGTAGCGGGCACGAGTCGCATGGGGTTGGTCGTGGCGGTGCGGAAAGATTCCGAGATCGAGAATCTGGCGGAGTTGATGGAATTAGCGGAAGAGACAGGGACGGTAAAATTTGCTGCGAATAAACATACTCCCAGTCACTTTGCCGGGCTGCAGCTGGAGAAAGAGTATGGACGGCTCAAAGGCGCGTCCGATGGCGAAACGCCGGCCAAATTTCTTTTCCCCTTTTTCGGAGGAGGGAGCGAGCGTCTAACGGCGATCATGGGCGGGCACGCCTTGGCGACCGCGTTTTCGTTTGAGGAGTATCAACGCTACAAATCGGAGATTAAGGGACTGGCCATTTTTACGCCGGAACCACATCCCGCCGCGGCTGAGCTACAGAGCACGTATCAACAAGGCTTTGAACTTTCGAGTGTAAACATGCAGTTTTGGTGGATGCCAAAGGGTACTCCCCAGGATCGCATCGACGTATTTGCCGAAGCGGTTCGCGGTGCGATCGAGTCCGATTACGTCCAAGCGGAATTAAAAAAACTGCACACCGATCCGGTTTTCGTTCGCGGCGATGAGTTGCAATATGAAATCCAGTTACGCGAAGACGCTATTAAGCTTGTCGATCTACGTAGTACGCTTCCGCTGCCCGATATTCCGACCTACGTATTGGTAGTCACACTGTTGCTGGGAGTGGCCGTAGTCGTTCAAGTTGTTCGCGGTTCGGTGAACAAGGGACGTGCGGTCGGGTCGGCTAAAGCCGCTGCCGACGAGGTTACTTCTCATCTTTGGACGCCAATCGTGGGTGCAGTGTCGATCCTTATCTATGCTTGGCTTCTGAGTTTGGAAGCAGTTGATTTCCGAATTGCGACGACATTGTTTTTGTTGTTCATTGGACTGCTACTTTCGAAGTGGCAGTGGAAGCACCTTTCTTCGACTTTTGGACTAGCTTTGATTGTTGCGTTTTCGATCCATTTATTATTTGAGCGATTGTTTGTCGTCGAGTTACCTTAATGCTGTTTGCCACTGACGCCGAAGCCACTTTGTTGCAGGCATTCGCCGAGATGTTCACGCTGCGCGGAATGACGTTAATGATGTTCGGCACGGCGGCTGGAATCGTTGTCGGCGCCATCCCTGGGCTCACTGGAGCGATGTTGATTGCGTTAACATTGCCGTTGACTTTTTCGATGGAACGGCCGGAAGACGCGATGATTCTGTTGGTGTCGATGTACGTCGGTTCGGTCAGCGGTGGCTTAATTTCGGCGACGCTGCTGCGGATGCCCGGTACGCCATCGTCGATGATGACTACCTTAGACGGCTATCCTATGGCTCAGCAGGGGCAACCCGGTCGGGCGTTAGGATTGGGGATCGGCGCGTCATTGCTGGGGGGTGTCATCTCATGGTTCTTCTTGTGGATATTATCGGAGCCGATCGCGAAGTTAGCGACGGGTTTCAGTCCCTACGACTTATTCTCGCTGGTGGTGGTCGCGCTGGTTCTCATCGGATCGGTTTCCGGCAAGTCACTTCTTCGTGGAGTCTTCGCCGGCTTGCTGGGAATCCTGGCAGCGCTGCCAGGGACGTCGCCGTCGACAGGCGATTTGCGCTGGACGATGGGCTTAGCGGAGATGAACGACGGATTGAAATTGTTGCCTGTGTTAGTTGGCATGTTCGCTATCAATCAAGTAATTTCGGACATGATCAAGCTCGACGAAACGCCGCCGCCAGCGAAGTGGAGCTACGCAGGTTTGTTCTCGAGTTTACTGGAGTGTTTTCGGCAGTGGTTTAACGTCCTCCGCTCTTCGTTGATTGGAACGTTTATCGGAATCCTACCTGGAATCGGAGCGAATATTGGGTCGGTCGTCGCCTATTCGTCAGCTCGCAGCATGTCCCGCGATAAGCAAAAGTTCGGAAAAGGAAGCGAAGAGGGGATCGTCGCTTCGGAGTCCGCTAACAATGCAACCGTCGGCGGCGCTTTGATCCCACTCGTCGCCATGGGGATCCCCGGTAGTGTTATCGACGCCGTATTGTTGGGGGCATTGATCATTCACGGGCTGCAGCCGGGACCGCTGCTCTACAAGAGCGACCCTGGCATTGTGCATACGATCATCGCTACCGCATTGGTTGCAAACATCTTCATGTACATTTTCATGGTGCTGACGGTGGGTTGGATCGCAAAACTGATGTACCTGCCCAAGCGAGTCTTCTTGCCGATCGTCGTGGTCTTCTGCATGGTCGGATCGTATGCACTCAGTAATCGCATGTTCGACGTTTGGGTCATGCTGGCGTTCGGTGGAATCGGTTTTGTGATTGAGCGTTTCAAAATTCCATTGGCGCCATTTGTTATTGGATTTGTATTGGCACCGGTGGCCGAGAAAAATTTGGGGGCTGGATTTCAAGGTGCCAATGGAAGTTTCTTGCCATTGTTACAAAGTCCGTTTTCCGTCCTCTTTCTTTTGACCGCTTTGGTCATCACGGTCTGGTCGACGATCGGTCATTATCGTGAACATGTTGCCGCGACAGAACATGAGACCACGTGAGTATCCAGCCAGTCGACCGACGAGGCACATCCAAATCACCGTCTTTCCAGATAACCGTCTTTCCAGATAACGGAATAGAAATTAGGAGAGTTGAACTATGGCCACGGAAACTCGGCCGAATATTCTTTGGTACTGCACTGACCAACAGCGATTCGACACAATTCGTGCACTCGGAAACCAACTCGTACACACGCCGAATATCGACGCCCTGGTAAACGAGGGAGTCGCCTTCACGCACGCCTATTGCCAGAGTCCGATCTGCACGCCTAGCCGCGCGAGTTTTATGACGGGTATGTATCCGTCGCGGCTACACAACACTCGCAATGGAAACGATACGTTTCCATCGCACCCGCCTTTGATTAGCAAATTGATCGCGGACTCGGGCTACGACTGCGGAATGGTTGGCAAGTTTCACTTACAGAGCTCCGGTCATCGGACGGAGCCCCGTTTGGATGACGGCTATTCGTTTTGGCGTTTCAGTCACGCACCGCGCGACGATTGGTCGCAGGGACACGACTATGCAGAGTGGGTTCGAGAGCGCGGTGGCGACCTCGATACGCTGAGCAATCATGAAGACCGAGTGCCCCCCGAATTTCATCAGACGACGTGGGCCACCGAACGGTCGCTCGAATTTATCACGAAGCAGCGCAGCGAGCCGTGGTTACTGAACGTCAACATTTACGATCCACATCCGCCGTTCATCCCACCAAAAGTCTACTCGGATCGTTTTCGTGCCGACGATATGCCGGGTCCATATTTTCGCGAGTCCGACCTGCTCCAGCAGGCGAAATTCAAAGACATCGATTTTCAAGGTGAAGTACGCGATCCCGCCGGCCACGATGCTTACGCGATGCAAGCGAGATACTACGCCATGATTGCTCAGATCGATGATCAATTCGCGCGCATCCTGCAGAAACTCGAGGAGACGGGGCAACGAGAAAATACGGTGATCATCTTTACTAGCGATCACGGTGAGGCGTTGGGCGATCATGGCTTGATGTGGAAGGGTTGCCGGTTTTACGAAGGTTTGGTGCGAGTGCCTCTCGTCATATCTTGGCCAGGAAAGTTCGTTGCCGGTCACCAAGCCCACGGGCTAGTCGAATTGCTCGATTTAAGTGCTACGGTCGTTGAACTCGCCGGACTCGAACAACCCGAATACATGCAGGGGCAGAGTCTCGTGCCGGTGCTCCGTGGCGAAACGACCGGAGGCCAGTTGCGCGACTTTGTGCGATGCGAGTATTTCGACGCGCTCGATCCTCACTTTACCGGTGGCAGCGGGACGTTTGCTACCATGCATCGTACTGATCGATACAAGTTGACCGTCTATCACGGTCATGGATTGGGAGAACTGTACGACTTGCAAGATGATCCTTGGGAGTTCGACAATTTGTGGGACGATCCGGGGCACCGAGAGCTTCGCGCTAAGTTGATGTACGAGAGCTTCGATGCTCATGTAATGCTGACGACCGATGTAGGTTCTCGCCGCATCGCGCCCATGTAGAGTTGTGGACATGCGAATTAGTGGAACGGTGGATTTGCCAACTCCGATTGAGCTGCCGATTTTGGTTCCATGCTAGCATCGTGGCTAACTGTATTAATTGTAGCGAGTTAGCTTGAATCTATATTTGGGTTGTCGCAGATCGAAAATCTCGGTCTACTCTACCGCCCCATAGAGTCTCGTCGACACCGATTCTAGGTGACGTAGAGGGTGGTCAATTTCGATTTAGAAACATTCGAGGTTCGTTCGCATGAAGCGATTCCTAGCAATAGTTTTAGTCGTGGTAACCGTTGCTGCTGTAGGTTGGATTTACCACTCGCAAGCCAATTCTCCTACAACTGCGGCAATTCGTTTTCTCAATCATCTTTCCGATGGCGAGTTTGAGGACGCGTTGCGCTTGGCGACGCCTACTTTGCGAATCAACACCTCCAAAGAGAAGTTGGCTTTGCGGGCTCAGCAATTGGGGTTGGAGTCGCTGCAGGGAGTTGAGTGGGGCGAGATCGATTGGAAAGGGAATGGCGTTGCAATTACGCATGGCGAAGCGAATCTTGGGGACCTCGGCGTCGTCGGATTGAAGATGCAATTGATTCAAAGCGATGGTCATTGGCAAGTTGACTATCTGACGAAGACGCGTGGCGGCTTGCAGTTGCCAAGCGAACCGGAGATGCGGCGAATGATTGGTTCGACATTGGTCGATCTAAGTCAAGCGATCATGGACAACAAGTTTGACGATTTTCGTTCTCGTTGTTCTCACTCCCTTCAAGTGATGAACTCCACAACCGAGCTGCGGCACTCGTTCCTAAAGATCGATTACACTTTTGCCAAGGAAATGAAGCCTCGTTTTGTTAAGCCTCCGCTGATAGATGACGAGGGGCATTTGCAGATGATTGGGAACTATGCGACACGACCGAGTCGTTTGGACTTCCTAGCGACTTACGCCCACGAATCTGGTGGGTGGCGTTTGTTGTCCGTTCATATTCACTTGGTTGATGCATATGAACAGCAGGCCGCCCGGTTTATGTATTTGCTTGGTAGCAAATCTTATGTGGAAGCGTACGGATTGACCTCATCTGCTTTTAGGCAGTCGACAGCGGAGTCGCAATTCAGCCAAGTCGTATCTACTTGGCAACTGCGGGAATCGGAATACGTTATTTGGTACGACGCGGAAACGAGCGACGATGTCGTCAAGCTCTCCGGCGAAATGCAAACGGAAACTGGCAAAATGCGACCCGTTGAAGTCGGCATGCGGCTGGAACAAAACGACTGGATGGTTGACTACATCCGGTAAGTCTGATTTAGACGCCCTCCGTTCATCAGGCAATCACGGTATCGCTTGCTTTCGCGATGTCGATTTGGTGGGTAGAATACGCGAGTCTGATCGCGTGGGCCTTCTGCCCACTTCCATTGTCGTGTCTCGGTGTAATTTTCATGGAAACTTCCTTCAGCTTGCTAGAACGCATTCGCGAAGAGGGAAGTGAAGCTGCTTGGCGACGGTTGGCCGACCTCTACACACCATTGATTCGCAATTGGTTACGACAACGGGGAGTGACTGATACCGACGCCGACGACCTGTCCCAAGACGTTCTGATGGTGATTGCGAGAAAGCTGCCTGATTTTGAGCACAATCAGAATACTGGTGCGTTTCGCAGCTGGTTAAAGAACATCACGATCAACTGTTTGCGAGATTTCTGGAAGAAGCAGAAGATTCGTCCCACCGCGAGAGGAGGCAGTAGCTTCGCGCAGATACTCGCTGAGCTTGAGGATCCGCATAGCCATTGTAGCCAGCAGTGGGACCGCGAGTACGAAATTTATATGACTCGGCAGTTGATGCGAATGTTGCGGCCGCAATTCTCGCAACAGACGTGGCAAGCTTTCGAGCAGTTGGCATTGCGAGGCATGTCGGCGAGCGAAGTCGCCAGCCAGCTCGGACTTACTGTCAATTCCGTCTATATTGCCAAATCTCGCGTGTTGGCGAAGTTGCGTCAAGAAGGTCGCGGGCTGATTGATTAGGACCCATTATTAACATTGGCCCAAGCGGGTTGCGTTGGCCCAAACTGATTTCGTTGGCCCAAGCTGATTTCGTTGGCCCAAGCTGATTTCGTTGGCCCAAGCTGATTTCGTTGGCCCAAACTGATTTCGTTGGCCCAAGCTGATTTCGTTGGCCCAAACGGGGGCAATTGGAGTATCTCGAATTGCAAAAAGAATTCTTTTTGTGAAAGACTCTCCGATTTGACGCCATCTAATAGTAGAACTGTCGTATTGCCCGAATACGCGAAGCACTGGACGAGACGTATGCCAGCCAAACAAATCAAACACCCCAGTGGTGTCCTCCTAAAAGCATTTGCCTTAGGCCAATTGGCAGATGCTGATTCTGCTGCTGTGGAGCGGCATGTGGCGGGTTGCGATGAATGTTGCCAAGTATTGGGCAGCGTCGACGACGATCGCTTGCTCGAAATTGCTCGAGTCGCGGCGGACACGAGCCAATTTGGCGAGACGAATCTTACTCCCGCTCCCGCTGGTAGAGCTGTCCCGACAGTTCCTGCAGATTTAATCGATCATCCGAAGT